>CAYUDF010000230.1:0-5647 GCA_964443465.1 uncultured bacterium | reverse complement strand
TCCGGAAGTCAGTCAGGTCGACAGCGGTGATCCTGACGTTAGTATTTCTGGTTCTGGGCTTCTCCACGTGCGGCGACGAAGACACCCCGGTATGCCCCACGTCAGGCAATTCAAACCTGGTTACCTATATTTTTGCGTTTGAGATCCAAACCCTCCAGGATGATGCCAATCTTCTGGCGGGAGCAATTGAGGTTGGAGACCTTCTGGTTGGAACGGTGACGTGGAATATGACCGTGACCGACACACTTGGTTACCCCCAGGTCCACCTCTACAATTTTGTCACCGCTCCCTGCGGGTTTACCATTACGCACAACGACCTGGTTTTCAAAACCGATCCCAAAAACGTACGCATGGATATGATGATTGCAGATAACTACGCCGAATTCTTCACACCCGAGGACTACATCCGGTACATCAGCTACAACCAGCTTCCGGTGATATATGACGACGAAACGATAGAAATACGGTTGATGCTGGGAGGAGACACAACTCCGCTCGACAGCGTCGATCTGCCTTCGACGCTCCCGAACCTCGACGTCTGGAACTGGGCGAGTGTCTCTGTACAGCAGGCCAGCACGCGTGGAAATTTCTACTTCAGTGGGAACATACAGGCGATGAGCAAACAATAAGCGGTGTTGTGAAGTCGCGGACTGCCTTGTTTACCATACTGATACTCACCCAACTGAAAATTTTATTGGATGTCAGATTCTTAGCTGATTTCTAATATATTAGGACTTGACAGCCTAATATTCAGGCTATAATATCCTAATACTATGATCACGATTGACAACCTCAAGGAGATTCTTACCGCTCTCGATCGACAGATTCCGCTCCACGGTGGATCGCCGATTGGACTCGTTGTATGCGGCGGAACCGCTTTATTTGCAATGGGTTTAGCTTTGAGAACAACCCGCGATGTTGATGTGTTGGGAAGCTACAAAACCGGCGGAGAGGGCGACTCGATCGAAAGGATCGGGACTTTTCCGGTCTGGTTTCAATCTGCGGCGGCAAAAGTGGGAAGAGACTTTGATCTGCCCGACGACTGGATCAACACGGGGCCGGAGGGGCAATTGAAGTCCGGCCTACCGGACGGATTTATCAGTCGCCTCACGAAGCGCACCTACGGACCAATTCTGACTGTCTATTACATAAGCCGTCTCGATCAGATCTATTTCAAACTTTATGCTGCCGTCGATCAGGGTGGCTACCACACAGACGATCTCCTTGGCCTGGAACCGACCGAAAATGAAATTCGAGCGGCCTCGCGATGGGTTTTAACACAGGATGTCTCCGAAAACTTCCGGCTGATCTTGAAGGATTTTCTGGCAAAGAAGGGTTTCCATGAGATCGCTCGAGACATTTAAGCGGGAATACCGCACCCGGCTGCTGGACCTTCATTGGTCCCAGTGGGCGACGTTGGGGGTTGCAACGCAGCCGGGGAAAGAGAAGAACGCGGCCATCGATCTTGAAGCGTTGATGATATCCACTCTTACTCTGGGATTAGTGGACAAACGACTTCTCGCGACCGCCGTGGATTGGATGACCGAGAACCGCGAATGGTTAAACCTTTCCAGATTCAACAGCATTGCGCGCTATTTCAACCGCGCGGAACAGTCGATGGCGCCGGCTGTTGCGACCGGTGACGTTGTGTCATTGTACCTGCAATATTTGGCACCAGTGGCGAAAAGAGCTGCAGACGAAGTCGACACGCAAGAAGTGGAACAGACCCCATCTACAAGAAACGCTCTTGAGTCGTATCGAGAGATATTCGAAATGGCGGGTGGAAAGGGAAGTTCCGCCAAACCTAATCTTCGCGACCCATGCCTGTTGCAGCTGTTCCTCCGGGGGGTGTTCGGCATCAATGCAAGGGCGGATATCCTGCTCTATCTATTACTGCGAAAACAGGGAAACTCGAACAACATCGCGAAGGAAGTCGGATTTGATCAGAAGATCGTATACAGAATACTCGATCGATGGGCGGCCGCTGGTTTTGTCGAGAGGGCGGATGGGAGAGACTTTCAGCTTTCTACCGCGGGTAACATAACGGCTGCGCTGCCGCTAACCAGTCTTCCTCGATATATTAACTGGATCACTGGCTTTCTATTCCTGGATAGAGTGTTAGCGGCGGTGGAAACAGAACCGTTTTCAAAAGACCGATACCTGCTCTCATCATTGTTCCGGGATTTGCTCCCCGACGCGCGCGTTCTTGCAGGAACGGCAGGGTCTGCCTTCACTGACGACCGACTCCATCGAGGAGCCGACTACTTCGAAGTATTTTCTTCTGAAGTACTCGACTTGTTGGAACAACTGCAAAAGGGAATTCCCACTGGGCCGATGTAACGGCGAGCCCGCTTACCCCGTTTACTCGAATTCCAGAATGCGGTCCATCACCGGGTCCTGTCCGGCCATGTAGTGCGACCAGGTCATACGCACCTCGATGTCGGGTGCCAGGACGGGCGGATCACCCTCCATGCGAACAAAATGTTTGGTGGCGTACTGCACCTGCAGCCCTGAATACGGGAGCGTGAACACATTCAGCTGGCCGAAGCGGTTGGGTTTGTTGCCCATGGGTTGACCCACGACGAGCGCGCCGGTGGCGCGGCGGAAGTCCAGCGTGTTGAGTGCCGCCGCCGAAAAAGTTGCGGGGCCGGTGATCACGTAACACTGCTTGATACCTCCGGCTTGTTTTCGTTCGGCGACCAGCTGGATCAGCGGGTCGAGTAGGGTTGAGCTTCCTCCCGAGTTGTGGCGAAGGTCGAGCACAAACTTGTCGATGGGATTGGTGTCCAGGGCGGCTGCCACCGCCTGGGTGAAGTCCGACATCGACCGCTTCTGATCCTCGCGGCAACGGTTGTACTGTAGATATAATGTGCGCGAGTCCTCCAGGTAGAGGAACCAGTAATTGGCCGGGCTGGAAAGATACAGCGGCCGCTTGTTTTTCGGCGGCTCGCGGGTTTCAAACTCCAACCGCTGCCCCGGCTGCGGCAGTTTGACCGTGCAACTGACGGTTGCGCCCGTCTCTGCGATCACGGTGACGGCCACCTCCCCCTCCGTCTCGCTGATACCCAGCCCGTATAAAATCTCCGCCAGTCTCAGCATCCGGGGTGATTGACTGATGAACCACGATTCCGTTTCGCATGCGATCATCGGGCGCACCCGCGCCAGGACGTCCTCCATATCGTGGCCACCCAGATGGGTCACCCTGCCGCCAGCGAGGTCAGCGCAGTTTTTGTCCACGGCGAGTACCCGCAGGTCGTTGCCGAAGAACTGGAACTGGATCGGCAGCGGGCGCGGGCGCCCGGCAAAACTGATCGACGTGTGGGCGTCACCCAGCGAAGCGACCAACGCCATCAGCTGGAGGTTCATCTGGAGGTCGTCGAGGTCACCGACGGCCGCCTCAACCGCGGCGGCCCGGGCGCGGAAGTCCACCTCACTCATTATAGTAAACGGGTTCACGTGCAGCTTCGGCAGGTACTCGGCGAGGTAGTCGACGTCGGTCCGCCAGCGGTCGTCGCGTGGGGCGTTCGGTTCGACAACCGGAGCCGGGAAACGTTTGAGAGAGATATCGTCAAACTCGAGAGTTCCGCTCATACTGAGAAACACCATCACTTCGAGAGTGGCGCTGCCCAGGGGCGCCTGGAGGTAGGTGTCGTATTGTGTCCACTCCGTTGTGCCGGTCGCCGGGCCCAGGATCCACATGTTGACCCGCTGCCCGTTTTCAGATTTCGCCTGGAGGGCGATCTGGCTGTTGTGATACCGGTGGCCGTCGGGCCGGACATCGTCCGATCGTATCCAGCCCGAGAAGTAGAAGATCTCACCCGGCGTGACGTCGATTCTCTGCGTGGCCATGTACCACTTCTGGGTGCCGCTGTCCCCGGACAGCGACAGCGAGTGATTGCCCGCGCCGGCGTCCCCGCCCGGCCGGAGCATCGACTCGGGGCCGTTGCCGTCGCCTTCGGTGGCGCCGAACGAAACGGTCCATCCCACGGGCCGATCCGCCTCCCACTGCTCGAAGCTACCGTTGACCAGAACTTCGGTTCCGGTGGTATCGATGGCCGCTGCCGGAACGGAAGGTGCAATAATCAGCAGGATTAATAATATCCGAAGCACGATTTCCTCCGTTATTTCGTTTCCCATAAAGCGCGTACAGGCACAGCAAAAAGACTATCACCAAAACTCGCGGTTGTGTCTCCATCATAGAGTATGACGCCTCCAGCGAATCGCTTCCCGGTTGTTTCCCGGAGCTTGCGCAACCCCCGAAAGTCCGCCGGTTTCACCGTGGCGCCCGCCTTGACCTCGATGCCGGCGAGCAGGTGCGAGCCCTGTTCGATCACCAGGTCCACCTCAACGCCGTCCCTGTCGCGGAAGTGGAAGAAGCGGTGGGGTTCCTCGTGCCAGCTCGCAAGACGGCGCAGTTCCTGGAACACAAAGGTTTCCAGAAGGTGTCCCAGGAGGGGGCGATCTGCCACAAGTGCCGCAGTATCCACGCCCAGTAGCGCGCAGGCAAGCCCGGTGTCCCCGATATGAACCTTGGGCGTTTTGATGAGTCGACTCAAACGGTTGCTATGCCAGGGTGGCAGCATTTCCAGCAGGAAGACGCGCTCGAGCAGAGTTATGTAGTCGCGGATCGTCGGCCGCGAAAGCTGGAATGGCGCGGCGATATCCGATACGTTCAGAAGTTGTGCCGTCTGACCCGCAGCCAGCGTCAGCAGACGAGGAAGAACATCGAGGGAACGGATGCGTGTCTGGTCCCGCACGTCGCGCTGCACCAGGGCATCAAGGTAGTTGCGATACCATGTCATGCGCCGCCGACCGGCTGCGCGTGCCAGGGCCGGCGCATAACCTCCAGCCACAATCCTTTCGACCAGAGCGGTTGCCAGGCGCTCGGTCTTCCTGATCTTGAACCCGCCGCCGAACAAGGCATCGAGAAAACCTGAACGGTGCCGGGACAGCTCGCACTGGGCAAAAGGGTGAAGCCGCTGGATCTCCATCCGTCCTGCCAGTGAGTCGGCGAGTGTCGGCACGAGCAACACGTTGGCTGATCCAGTCAGAAGGAATCGGCCCGGTTCGCGCTCGTCATCCACCGCCTCCTTCAGGGCGGCGAAAAGGGCGGGCACCTTTTGAACTTCGTCCAGAACGGACCGCTGCGGGAGGTTCGCTGCGAAACCGACCGGGTCGGCCTCGGCGGCGGCGCGGGTCACATCATTATCGAATGTGAAATAAGCATGGCCGCGACGGTCGCCGACCATTCGCGCGAGCGTGGTCTTGCCGCACTGCCGGGGGCCGTGGATCAAAACAACCGGCGAATCCGTCAGGGCCTCAGTCAGGCGTGGCTCGATATAACGAGGGTAAAGATTTTTCTTTTTCATCGGCTGATTGTAAGCTCAGGTCTCGGCTAATTGCAAGGTTATATTGCGGCTGATTGAAAGATTAGCCTACGGCTACTAGATGCTGATCTTATCGGTCCCGGTCCCGGTCGGGATTTCGACGGCGAAAATCGTTCACCTCGTACAACGTTTTAGCCATAATGATGTCTAATCTCAATGTAAGGATAAATGAAACCTATGGAACCCAGCGACAACGAACTGATAACAAGAGCCCAAAACGGCGAAACCCGTGCATTTGAACAACTTGTGCGCAGGTATGA
>CAYUDF010000229.1:0-5654 GCA_964443465.1 uncultured bacterium | reverse complement strand
CGTCCACTTACCAGCGGCTGGCCGACTGGAAAACCGCCAAAGGCGTGCCCACCGTAGTGCGCACCACGGAGTGGATCGCCGCCAACAACCGCCACGGTGTTGATCTACAGGAGACGATCCGTTTTTTCATCAGGGACGCCTACCAGAAATGGGGAGTTAAATGGGTATTGCTCGGGGGGGATACACCCGAAATCCCGCCCCGGTACTGCTGGAGCACCTATTACTACGGCGGCAGGTTCATACCGGTCGACCTCTACTACGCAGGACTCGACGGCTCCTGGAACGACGACCACGATGACACGTGGGGCGAAGCACTCACGTTCCTGGGGGGCGACCATCCCGACCTTTACGCGGAAGTCTACCTCGGGCGTTTACCCGCTTCCACAGTGGCCGACACGGATTTACTCATCGACAAGATTATCAACTACGTAACGCCGGTGGACCCGTCGTATATGGACAAGGCGATGTTTCTCGCCGAGGTATTGTTCCCCTACCCGTGGGACCCCGGCGACACTATCGAGGTGAACGGCGCCGACACAGCGGAGTATCTGATTCTGAACAATCCCGCCATCCAGTCGATGAACATCACGCGCGCCTATGAAACAACGTCACTTTACCCGGGCTCTGTCCAGGAATCCCGCCAGAATACGATCGATTCGCTGAACGCCGGTTTTAATCTCGTGAATCACGTCGGCCACGGCTTCAGGTTCAACATGCACGTAGGCGACGACAACGTCGTGATCGCCGACGCCGACACACTTTCTAATACCAATCGGTATTGCAACCTGTACCTGCTCAACTGCACGGCGGTCGCGTTTGATTACGATTGCCTCGGCGAACGATTCATGAAGAACCCGGTCGGGGGCGCCGTAACGGTCATCGGCTCCAGCAACAGCGCGTTTCCCGACGCGTCGGTACATTACATGGACGAGTTTATACGCCTCCTGTTTGCCGAAAACGTGAGAAACATCGGGGAAGTTTTCCACAGGTCGCGCCTGCCGCGTACAGCCTACGCCGAACTCAGCGACAATTCCGATTTCTGGACTCACTATATTTACGCGTTGCTCGCCGATCCGGAGATGCCGCTGTGGACGGGGCCGGTCGACACGATGGCGGTATCCCACGTGGACACGGTGGGAATGGGAATAAACAACATACAAATCGACGTCGCTGCTGGTGGCGCTCCGGCCGAGTCGGTGATGGTCTGCCTGTGGAAAAACACGGACGACTATCAGTACGCACTGACGGACGTAACGGGTTCGGTTGCTTTTAACTTCGCCTGCGAATCTCCGGGCTCGGTCAGTCTTGTCGCCACGGCGGCCGACCACGCGCGTTACGAAGGCAGGATCTACGTGACAGCCAGTCCCGGAACCTACCTGGCTTTTGACAGCGTGATGGTGGATGACAACACGCAGGGTTACGTTTTCGGTAACGGAAACGGCGTCATCGACGCCGGGGAAACGCTTAGTCTCTTCCCCGCGCTCACCAATACAGGGGGTTCGGCTTCCGGACCGGTATTGATAACGTTGCGCAGCAACAGCCCGTTTGTGACAATCCCCGATTCGATGGCGTTCATTGTGGCGGTTGCGCCGGGTAATTCGGAGATAGCGATCGATCCGTGGTTGATCAACGTACCGGATTCGGTACCCGATGAAACCGCGGTCCAGTTTTCGGTCGTTATCAACGAACCGGGCGTAGAAATATGGACCGACTCCTTCACCCGGCTGGTCCACGCGCCCCAACTCGAATTTGTTTCTATAAGAAAAGACGATTCACCGCCGTATGGTAACGGCAACGGTCTGTTGGAAAACGGCGAGCAGTTTCTGTTGTATTGTTCGATCAAAAATTACGGATCGGGAGACGCGACAGATCTGGTCGGATCGATTTCTGCCCCGGGTGGCGGTTTTGTGCTGACGGACAGCACCGATACCTACCCCGATCTTCTTTATCTGGGGGAAGGCGAAAACATCGGCGGATGGCTCCTGAGCGAAACCAACACGGCGGTAGAGAACGCGCTTGAAATCACCGTAACCGACTTTTTCGGCCATACCGTCGCGGACACCGTGGAACTGCGCGAACCCATTGCGCCAACCGACCTGAATTTTGACACCAGCCTCGGCGAGGACAAAATCCTGATCTGGTGGACGGGAAGTCCGAGTACGGATGTAAACCGCTACAAGGTTTACCGCGCGACAACAACGGGGGGTCCTTACGACGTCGCCAACATCGACCTGACATCACACGCCGTGTTTACCGACGACGGGTTGTCGGCCAGCACGCGGTATTTTTATGTGGTCGCGGCCGTCGACGAATCGGGTAACGAAAGCGCCGTTTCCGCGGAAAGGTTCGCATCGACCAACCCGCCTCAACTGGCGGGATGGCCGGCGGTCCTTCCCGATCCGTCTTCCAATTCGCCTTCCGTTGGAGATATCGACGGGGACGGCGATCTCGAAGTGATCATCGGAAATCGTTCTCTGTACGCGTGGCACCACGACGGTCTGGAAGTAAGGGACGGCGATTCCGAACAGACCACGTGGGGAATATTTACAGACCAGGGCGCCGATTATATCGGCCCCGCCGCGCTGGCCCGCCTCGACGCCACGCCCGGGCTGGATATCGTCGCGGCGTCATACACAACAAAAGAAGTATTCTGCTTCAACTACACGGGCACTGTTCTGCCCGGCTGGCCACAGCCCACGCAGTACAACGTACGCGCCTCGGTAGCGGTTGGCGACCTGGACGGCGATAACCTGTTCGAAATCGTGGCCGTCGACCAGGAAGCTATCGTTCACGCGTGGCACCAGAACGGCACCGAAGTGATCGACGGCGACAGCAATCCGGCGACAATCGGCGTCTTCAGGAGACTAACCGATACGCCGTGGGTACACTACCAGTCGCCGGCGGTTTGTGACGTCGACGGCGACGGCAACGACGAGGTCATTATAAGTGGGCAGGACTCCACGTTGTATGTGATAGACGGCACTGGCGCCGATCTGCCCGGGTGGCCACTGAAGCTGGCGGGACTTACGGGCGGAAGCGTCGCTGTCGGCGATATCGACGACGACGGCGACATGGAAATCGTCGTATCCGTCCGTGGAGCGGCCCAGACCATCGCGTTCCACCACGATGCCACCCAGCTGTGGCTCAAGTGGTTCCCCCAGAACCAGTTTTTTACACCGTCGCCGGCGCTGGCGGATCTCACCGGAGACGGAAAACTGGAAACAATACTTCCGTCGTCAAACCGCCGGATTTACGTAATCACTCACACCGGCGCCGACCTTGCCGGCTGGCCGATCTATTATTCGAGCACGACCTACACCGAATCTTCCCCGATTGTTGCGGACGTATCGGGTGACGGCAATCCGGACATTCTGCTCGGCGACGAAGAGAAGTACATAAACGGGTGGGACGCCAGCGGTACCCTGCTGCCCGGATTTCCCCTCGCGACACAGGATGCCGTTCGCGGTGTCCCGGTGGCAACCGACCTCGACGGAGACGGCGACGTGGAAGTAATCGTGGCCGGTTACGACAGGACTGTATATACGTGGGATTTCAACGAGCAGTTCAGCGAAGCCGCGTCACCCTGGGCCGAGTTTCACGCCAATTCCCACAGGAATGGATTGTACGGTTACCAGGTTCCAACGGGTATCGAAGTCCGCGACCCGACACCCGTCACGCGGGCGGGTCTGGAGCAGAATTTCCCCAATCCGTTTAATCCCGTTACCACAATCGTTTTCCACGTTCCGGCGGACAGGGCAGGGTGGGGTTCGCTGGTCGTATACGACGTCAGCGGCGCGAGGGTTAAAACGATCTTGAATGGACCGGTGTCGGCGGGGCGCCAGACGTCTCAATGGGACGGTACAGATGGCCACGGCAATCGGGTGAGCTCCGGTGTTTACTTCTACCGGCTGGAGATGCCGGGACTGGTCGATACGCGCAAGATGGTTTTGTTAAAGTAACGGTATCGACAGGCAGGTAAGGCTTCCGCCGCCTTTTCTGAACTCCGACATGTCGAGCGGATGGCAAACGATTCCCCTGTCCTCGATCAGCGATTTCGTAACCGGAAAACCCCTGGAAATAATAACCTCACCGTTGGCTGCAAAACAATTGGCCGCATAACTTTCCTCGTCCGGAACCACCACAAGGTCATAACCGGCGAACACCCCGGTCCGGGCAAACGATTCCGAAATTAAGAACAAGCCGGGACCCAGTCGGGTACACGCGGATTTGAGGTGCAGGACATCCGAAACAACGACGGGTTCAACGGCGATGTCGTGCGGCGCGAGCAGAGTCACAAGTTGATCGACGGCCGCCGGGTTGGTTCGTTCGGTGAGCCCGACGAATAGTTTGTTCCCGTCCCGGAGCACGTCACCGCCATCCATCGTCGCCGGAGATTCCAGGTGGACAAATTCGTAGCCGTCCAGCGCCGCCGAAACAGCCGGTTGTTCGCCCCTGCGCGACGGCGCTCCCATCTGGCAGAATACGGCGACAGAACCCACCACGATCGCCGTGTCCTCCACGAAACAGCAATCCGGATACCGGTCGTCAGCATCCAGGCGAACCAGGTCAAAACCAAGGTCCACCAGGGCCGCGCAGTAGGTCTCGTGCTGCCGCCGAGCCCCGGCCACATCGATGGGGCTTTCCCCTCCGTGGGGGCGGATGCAGTGGTCGTATGTAGCGGCCACGTCGCGGACGATCGCTTTGGGTCGGGAATTTTCCATTACAATAATCTGCGGGTATCAGCCCGATTCACCTTCGGGTGTGTCTTCTTCGGCAAACGATCGGATCAGCATATTGATTCCACGCAGGTCTCCGCCGACCAACCACTCCGTGGGGAAAATATGAACAACCAGTCGGCCCTGGAAACGCGGAAGAATGGACACCAGGGAAGGATAATACACATGGTTGGGGCTTACCCCGCTATCGAAGTCTTGATATTGCACCGGTGGATCGGAGAAAACCACAACCACATTCAGTTCGCCATTTTCCTCGTAAACAGAATCGACCCGCAGCATCCCGTTCTCAACCGGGCCACCGTTGATGACAAGCAGCATGGTTTCATCAAAATCCACGTGCCTCAGCAGCCTGAGGGCACTACTGGCCCGCTTCTCATCCAGTCCGAGGTAATCGCCGATATACTCGACTTCTTCGCCCGTCTGGATCAACGAGACAATCGGTACGTCGGGGCCACGCAGCGTATAAAACGGCGTATCCACGACGTGATCAATGCGTTTGACTGCTTCGGACTCCTGGGCCGCGGCCGGCGAGAACAGGGCTCCCGCCGCGCAGAGTGCCAGCGGCGGGAGCAACAACACGATCAAAAATAAACGTACCATGTTACACAACTTTGGTTACGCGAGTTCCTTCAACACTTCTTTGAGCAACGTATAGAATTTCTCGACCGACGGGATGCTGATTCGTTCGTCCGGCGAATGAGGCCATTCGATCTGCGGACCAAACGACACCATATCCATACCCGGCAGTTTCTCGCCGATGATACCGCACTCCAGCCCGGCGTGTATCGCTTTCATTTCGGGGACAAAACCAAATACACGCTCGTGAACCTGTTTCGTGGTTTCGAGAACCTGTGACGTCAGATCCGGCTTCCATCCCGGGTACGAATCCCCCTCCTCAACCGTCGCGCCGGCCAGTTC
>CAYUDF010000228.1:0-5672 GCA_964443465.1 uncultured bacterium | reverse complement strand
CCGTGCTCGCAGGCTGCGCGCGGCGGGGGGCCCCCATCGGCGCCACCCACGACAGGCTAGACGAAGAGGTCTCTGTCGCGACGACCTCGGAGTAATGAGCGAATTTTATGACATTGAGGTGCTTTATTTAACCATAATAGCTTTACGCGTTAACGACTGTTTGCCGGCCGTTAGTTTGTAAAAGTAAACACCGCTGGACACGGGATTCCCGGTTTCGTCCAGGCCGTTCCACACAACAGAATGCAACCCGGCGTCCAGTTTGTCATTCAGCAGCATTCGTATCCGCCTGCCGGACACGTCGTAAACTTCCAGGACAACTCTTTCCAGTCTGTCCGTTGTAAAAGAGATTTTTGTGGACGGGTTAAACGGATTAGGCCGGTTCGGAAAAAGCTCCAGCTCATAGACCGCTGCCCGGGCCGCCACTTCGGCGGAAGCTACTTCCCGGCCATCCGCACGAATCACGACCAGGCGGTAACGGTAGGACGATCCCGGCACAACCGATTCGTCCCGCCACTTTCGTACGTCTGCCGCGATCGCGGGGGCAGGGCTGACCGTCTCTACGATCGCGTTGCCGTTTGAGGTTCTTTCCACACGGAATCCCCTGACGTCTTCGTCCTCGATAAATATTCGCCAGGACAGTTCGATGGCGCCGTCCACGGCTGTTGCGTCTAACGCCTGGACGGTCACCGGGAGCGGGTCCTGCAGCTTCACAGTAGTTGTACACGACTGGCTGGTCGCCGCCGGCAAACCTGCCGGTGAAACGGTATAAATGACCCGTTGCAACTGATATTGCCGTATCGCCGGCAATAACAAATACACCGGTGGCGGCTCGGTAAAGTCGCCCTGGTCAATAACCGGTGTTGTGCCGGCAATCGCCGCGGGTTCTCCCCAGTCCGACAACGTCCCGGGTCCGGTGGTCGTAACACCGTACTCAAACGCGGCCGGTGTTGAACCGGGGAAATTGGAGATACGAAATCCCGCCAGCTCAACGTACGGCACGGGTACAGAGCTTGATATCGTTGTATCCCCGGGACAGACACAACTCCAGCCACAATTGGCCGACGGTATCATGGCACCGATGTGGTCGCCGCACGGACTGTTTTCCGGCAGGCACGGCGAGGTTTCCGCAATGGAATAAAAATTGTCCGTGCCAGCAGGACCGCAAAACAAGGGATCGACAGATATATTGAAACCAGCGTCGGCGCCGCAGTAACCGTCGCCGCCGGTATTACCAAAAATATCACAACAATACACAGAAGGATTTGCGCCGACGGCGCAATCGATACCCTTCCCCTTCCCGCTGAACGAAACAATCGTGTTCTGTATCATCGGGGAGCCGCCCGCGATATATATCCCGCCACCAACGTCCGCACTGTTTTCGGTAACCGTGTTGTATTCGATCAGAGCCGGTCCGTCGATGTAGACACCGCCGCCGTAAACCGCTGAGTTGCGGGCGACAATATTCAGGCGAACTTCCGAACCAACATCAGCATAAAGAGCGATCGCGCCGCCCCCCCGTCCGGTCGGTCCCTGATCGGTGGTGTTTTCGAGAAAAATGTTGTTTTGAACTGACGTCGCCGTTCCCACACTGCACAACGCGCCCCCGCTGTCCAGCGCGTGATTCGCGGAAAAACTGTTTTCGAAAACAGAAAGGGTAAGACTGCCGTCGACAAACACAGCGCCACCCACAGACGCCTCGTTGCCGACAAAATTATTCAGTTCCATGCTGCCCGAAGAAAGTGTACAGCTGATCGCTCCACCCTCGTCAGCCGCGTTGTTCCCATTAAATTGATTGTTTTCAATGTCGATGTACCCCCCCACACATCGAATACCGCCGCCGGCGACCATCGCCGAGTTGCCGGAAAATGAGTTTTCCACGATCCCCAACAGACTTTCTTCCGCGTACACCGCCCCTCCCTCACTCGCCAGGTTCCCGGAGAAAAAACATCCGCTGATCAACGGATCTCCGTCGTATATGTAGACGGCTCCGCCCTGGTCGGCGTTGTTGTTTTCGAATACCACATTGACGATTCGCGGGCTGGCAACCAGACAATACACACCGCCACCCTGTGAGGGGACCCCTTCACCCAGGCCATTTCGGATGGTAATATTCGACAGTCTCGTCTGATGGTGCTCTCCGTTTGTGAACAGGAACCCCCGCCCCAGTCCTTCACAATCGACTATCGTGGCCCCGGGTCCGCTCTCAGAGGTCACGACAATGCCTTTTCCCAGAAAATCCACGTTACGGTTCCCTGGGCCGGTAAAAGTGCCGGAAAAAAGCGTCACAGTGTCCCCAGGGGCCGCCACGGAGACTGCAGCCTGGATCGTCGGGGAATCTCCCGTTCCGTCCGGTCTGACCCGCCAGTTGGCGCCACTGCTATCTGTCACCGCCACACCGAGAAACCATATAACAAGAATAAAAGCAGTCTTCATTTTGGCTGTCTTTCGCTTGAGTATCTTCTTTATTATCATAATGTTATATCGCCTGAAACCCGTCCAGCGCGGATCGTTGCCATTTTTTCGGTGTTCCGGGCTCCCGTACCGTACAGATATCGTCTTTTTCGCTTCAAAACTGTAGGAAATTGACAAATGACCATAAAGTCCGCTATTATATTAAAAAGAGACAGTTTTACGATTGTGCAACAATTCACACATCTGTATCCACTTAACAAAAAATAAGTTACGGCTAAAATTCCGGTTAATCTGCTATCAGATTTTTATTGACTTTATGACTAAGTGGGTTCAAAATATATATATCTGGTATTTAATTACAGAGGGCGCGAATGTCGACAAGATATCTGACAACTGGACAAGTCGCGGACCTGCTATCCGTGAAATCTGATACAGTCCTGAAGTGGATTCGGTCAGGATTGTTACCCGCCCGACGTACAGCCGGCGGGCACCACAGAGTCAATCAGGACGACCTCGAACACCTGAACCAGGTGCTCAACAAATCTCCCCAACCCCCGAAACCCAGGGCCAAAGTCGAGAGACCCTCCATCCAGTATTGCTGGGAATTTTACAGCAAGAATGGCCTTCCGCAGGATTGTCTGAAATGCGCGGTTTATAATCTACGCGCACAGCGTTGTTACGAAGTAGCCCGGCAGTTTCCCGAAGCCGACATCTTAAAAACGTACTGCAAAAAGACCTGCGAAGACTGTGAGTACTACGACCTGGTCCACGAGCAGAACACGAATATCCTGATCGTGACTCGCGACAAGCGGTGGGCGGAGGGTCTGCTGGAACGCGCCGAATCGCTCGATATCAACCTGCAGATTGCAGATAGCGGGTATTCGTGCTCGCTGTTGATCTCTGATTTCCGTCCCGACTACGCGGTGATCGACTGCTCGATCGGCCCCGAAGTCCGCGACATCAGCAACAACCTGGCCGTCGACCCACGTATTCCGAAATTGCGTATCATACTCGCCGGCAACGAATGCGAATTTCCAAAAGAGTGTGACAAGAAAATCTTCGCCAGGATGGAACGCCCCGCCGAGCTGTACGCAATCGCCAACGTTATTGATTCCGATACAATGGAACGCGCCTGAGGCGACCATTCGGATCGACCTCAAATCGGACAGACAATCTCGCCCAGTCGTTTGGTGAGTTTTATGTTTTCGCTGTAGTCGATCGGAACAACTACCAGCGCCGGGGTTCCGCATTCAAAAGCCTGCTCGAGAATCGTGGATAGATCCCGGGCGTTCTCCGCGCGAAAACCAGACCATCCAAAAGCATCAGCCAGTTTCATGAAGTCGGGATTCTCAAACGACAGGTCGAAGTGCCTGCCGAATTCATTCTGTTGTTTCCATTCGATCAGGCCGTACGACCGGTCTTCCCATACCATGGCCACGATGTTGGCGCCGATCCTTGTGGCCGTTTCCATCTCCTGGACGTTCATCAGGAAACCCGCGTCGCCACACACGGCCAGCACACGCCGGTCGGGATAAACCAGCTTGGCGCCTATCGCCCCCGGCAACGCGAATCCCATCGAGCAGAATCCATTGGGGATCAGGCAGGTGTTCGGGATCGTGCAGTGGTAGTGACGCGCGATCCACATCTTGTGGGCGCCCACATCGGACAGCAGGATGTCCTCAGGCCCCATAACAGCCCGGGTGTCCCACAGCACTTTCTGCGGCCGGATGAGTCCCTCGGTATCGTCATCTTTGTGTTGTTCCAATTCAATACGCATCGCTTCTCGCGAAGCCTTGTGTTGTCCGGAATCAACATTTAACGGTTTGACGGCCAGGCGTTCGTTCATCATCCACACCGTGTGCGCCAGGTCCCCCACCACCTCGACGTCTACACCGTAATTTTTGTCCACTTCGGCCGGCAGGAAATCAATATGGACGATCTTGTGCTGGTTACCCTCGTTCCAGAAACGCGGGTGATACTCAACGAGATCGTAACCCAGCGTTATTACCAGGTCTGAAGCGTCCACCGCGCAGGAAATAATGTCTTTCGACTGCAGGCCAATGGTGTACATCGCCTGGGGCCACCCGTATGGCACGGCTCCCTTGCCCATAAACGTACTGATCACGTTTATTCCGGTGGCTTCGACAAACTTCTTGAGCTGAGTGCTGGCGCGTTTACGCACGGCCCCGTTACCCGCCAGGATAATCGGTCGTTTGGCGGCGCGAATGAGCTCCATGGCTCGATCCACGACCTTGTCGTCGGGCACCGCCCTGCGAACCCTCTCCGGTGTGATGGGTGAAGTGGTGGCCGTTGCTGCGGCGATATCCTCCGGTAAATCGATGTGGCACGCGCCCGGTTTTTCCGCTTCGGCCAGCTTGAACGCCTTGCGCACCACTTCCGGAATGTTGTCGGGGTGGATGATCTGTCTCGCCCACTTGGTCACTGGTTCGAAAAGTCCAACCACATCCATCGACTGGTGACTTTCCTTGTGCTGCCGCCGTATGTCCGCCTGCCCCGTAATGACCACCAGCGGGGCACGATCCATGTTGGCGTTGGCGACGCCGGTCACCAGGTTTGTGGCGCCGGGACCGAGTGTGCCCAGGCACACCCCGGCTTTGCCGGTGAGCCGCCCGTAGGCATCCGCCATAAACGCCGCCCCCTGCTCGTGGCGTGTGAGAATAAACTTGATGGACGAAGACTGCTCCAGTGCCATCATGAAATGGGCGTTCTCTTCTCCGGGCACACCGAATATATATTCAACGCCCTCGGCTTCCAGACATTTAATGAACAGTTCGGCGGCTTTCATCGGGAGCTCCCTTTTTGTTCGCCAACAGATACAAGAAAGTTCGATATGGTTTGGTTGTACAGGGCGGCCGACACCAGGAATCCATCGTTGTGACCGCCGCGTATCTTGAGAAACTGTTTGGGCCTCGGCGCCCGGCTGTACAGCCTTTTCCCCATTCCAAACGGCACGGTTTCGTCATCGATGCTGTGTATAAACAGCTTCGGCGCCACCACGTCGCCGATTCGGGACATCGAATTGTAGTGAATCCGCCGCACCAGCCGGATGGGCAGCCACGGGTATACTTTTGTGCCCATGTCAACCGCGGACGTAAAACACGATTCCACGATAATCGCAAACGGGTCGACAATACCGGCCAGTTGAATCGCAACCGCCCCGCCCAGCGACCGGCCAAACAGTACAATCTGATCCGGTGGCAGCTGACGTTCCGCGGTCAGGTACTCCCACGCGGCCCGGG
>CAYUDF010000227.1:0-5682 GCA_964443465.1 uncultured bacterium | reverse complement strand
AGGTCACCTTTGACATCGACGCCGACGGTATCCTGCACGTAACGGCCAAGGACAAGGCTACCGGCAAAGAGCAGAAAATCGTCATCAAGGCTTCGAGCGGTCTGAGCGACTCCGAAATCAACCGGATGGTGGATGACGCCGAACGGCTGAAAGACGAAGACAAGGTCAAACGCGAAAAAATCGATGCGCGTAACGCCGCCGACGCGCTGGTCTATCAAACGGAAAAGAATCTCGGCGAGTACAAGGACAAGCTGGACCCGCCCGATGTCGAGAAACTGGAAGCGGACATCGAAGAGATCAAAACCGCCTTGTCGGCGGACAACGCCGACGACATCAAGGCTGCGAGTGACAAGCTGAATGCCACCTGGCAGGAAGTCGCGCAGCGGATGTACCAGAACGCCTCGCAGGAGGCGGCCGGTGCACAAGACGGAGCTCCGGGTGCGGAGACCGGACCGGGGGGCGAGACCGCCGACGGCCAGCAATCAGGACCCAAAGGTGGCGGCGATGAAGTGGCCGACGCCGAATACGAAGTGATCGAAGACGAGCCTGGTGAAGACGAGAAGACAGCTTAAGACCGTCTCCCGTTTTGACTTGACCCGGTGTGTCGAAGCAATTACCATACACGGCGAGAGTTAATGAGACTGCTTTTGGGCGATTAGCTCAGCTGGTTAGAGTGCCTGCTCGACACGCAGGAAGTCACTGGTTCAATTCCAGTATCGCCCACCATTTCTTCGCTATGTTGACAACCGGGCGTCCTATGGACGCCCGGTTGCGGCATAGCGAGCGCTGTTCTAAAAAGGTAACAATCATGGTCCAGATAAAACTGCCTGATGGCTCGGAAAAGTCATACGAAGGCAACGTTGTTCCTGTCTCCGAAGTCGTGGAATCTTTCGGTGAATCATGGAAACGTCAGACTGTCGCCGTTGAATTTGACGGCGAGATGAAGGACGTCCACCAGGAGGTGTCCGGAGCGGGCGAGTTTCGACTGTTGCGCGATTCGGACGCTGAGAGCCTCGATGTGCTCAGGCATACCACCGCCCACCTGATGGCATATGCCGTGCAGGACCTGTTTCCCGAAGCGAAACTTGCGATCGGTCCGTGGATCGACAAAGGTTTCTACTACGATTTCGAAGTGGAAAAACCGTTCACTCCGGAAGACCTGGAAAAAATACAGTCCCGCATGAAAGAGCTGTTGAAGGGCGACCTGCCCATCGACCGGGAACAATGGGACAGACAAAAAGCCCGGGACCATTTCAAGAAACTGGGCCAGGACTACAAAGTGGAATTGATAGACGACCTGCCCGATGCAGAGGTGTCGGTATACACCGTGGGTGGTTTTCTGGATCTGTGTGCGGGTCCGCACCTCGATTCGGTAAAAAGAATCAAGAGCTTCAAGTTGTTGTCATCGGCCGGCGCCTACTGGCGCGGTGATTCCAACCGAACCATGCTGCAGCGCATCTACGGGACCGCGTTTTTCAAGAAAAAGGATCTGGACGCCTACCTCGAACAACTGGCCGAAGCGGAGAAACGCGACCACCGCAAACTGGGAAAGGCGCTCGACCTGTTTGAAATCAAGGAAGACGCCGGCGGTGGACTGGCTTTCTGGCTGCCCAAGGGCGCCATCGTGCGGGACCAAATCGAAGGTTTCATGAAATCAGAATACCGGCGCAGGGGCTACGAAATGGTGGTGACCCCGCACATCGCCCGCTCGGAGTTATGGCATACCTCGGGGCATTTCGAATTCTACAAGGAAAACATGTATACTCTGGATGTGGAAGGGCAGGAGTACGTCATCAAACCGATGAACTGCCCCGGTCATATCCTTATCTACAAACGAAAACTGCACAGCTACAGAGAGCTGCCCGTCCGGTACGCCGAAATGGGCACCGTGTATCGCCGCGAACTGTCCGGCGCCCTGCACGGAATGTTGCGCGTACGGGGTTTTACCCAGGACGACGCGCACATTTTCTGTACTCCGGAACAGCTGCCCGACGAGATCGACTCCACCGTCGATTTTGCGTTGGACGTGCTGGCCAAATTCGGATTTGAAAAATATGCCGTGGAACTGAGCGTGCGCGACCCCGAGGACAAGCAGAAATACGCCGGTACCGATGAGGAATGGGATCGTGCGGAAGGGGCACTGGAACAATCGCTCGATCGCAAAGGAATCCCTTACAAGCGTATGGACGGGGAAGCCGTTTTTTACGGGCCCAAAATTGACATCAAGGTGATCGACGCCATCGGCCGACCCTGGCAGCTGAGCACCATCCAGTTCGATTTCAACCTGGCGCGGCGGTTCGATATAACCTACGTGGCCGACACCGGAGATCGTAAGCAGGTGTATATGGTACACCGGGCGCTTCTCGGATCGCTGGAGCGGTTCATGGGAATTCTCACCGAGCACTACGCCGGGGCGTTTCCACTGTGGCTGGCGCCGGTCCAGTGTACCGTCCTGCCGGTGGTCGCGGACGTGATCCCGTATGCCCGCGAAATCGTCTCAAAGCTCCGGGAAGCCGGTATACGCGTCCAGATAGACGAGCGGGACGAGAAAATCGGCTATAAAATCCGCGAAGCGGAGCTGCAGAAGTCGCCGTTTATGCTGATTATCGGGGCTAGAGAGGTCGAAGGCGGCACCGTTTCCGTGCGGGCGCACACCCGGGGGGACCTGGGCACCCGGACTACTGACGAATTTGTAGCGGAAATTGTTGACGAGAGCGGGGCTAAGTATTAGTATTTGCAGGTCGATCCGCTGAACCGAGCGGCGGCGATACAACAAAAGGAAGCAGGGGAAAACCCCTCACCTGCCGTCTGATAAATGACTGGCGAGGTTTCTGGAGTTACCGAGGATCCGGTTTAGCCGTCTTGGGCCGTGTGCCCGTCGGGGATCGGGTCTCGTGAAAACGGATGCCTGCCATCCGTTTTTTTTGTTTTGATCGAACAGGAGGAGATTATCGCTCAGAAATATAACAGGCAGCCCCGGACACGCGTGAACAGGATGATTCGCGTCTCCGAGGTGAGGGTGATCGACGCCGAGGGCGAACAGCTCGGCGTCATGGCCACGGACCAGGCGCTGACGCTCGCTTCGAACGACGGTCTGGATCTTGTAGAAGTATCGCCGACCGCGAAACCGCCCGTTTGCCGCATCATGGATTACGGCAAATTTAAATACGAGCTGAACAAGAAGCAGCGGGAGTCGAAGAAGAAGCAACATACGGTTCAGGTCAAGGAAGTCAAATTCCGTCCAAAGACGGAGGAACACGATTTTCAGTTCAAGAAACGGCACGCGTACGACTTTCTTGAAAAAGGCTACAAAGTAAAAATGACGCTGATGTTCAGGGGAAGAGAGCTGGATCATAAGGAACTTGGTGCCCGGATGTTGGAACGGTTGGAGAAGGAACTTGCGGAGGTAGGGACTGTGGAAAGACCGGCAAAATTCGAAGGCCGCCTGATGGTCATGTACATGGCTCCATTGGTATCAAGGACAGCATCAAAACCCGACAAAAAACCAAAAACGGAAACACCAAAAACGGAAACGCCGAATACGGAAACACCAATAGCGGAAACGCCGAATACGGAAACACCGGAAACAGAAACACCGAAAGCAGAAACACCGACGGAACAGCCACAGCCGGAAAAGGAAGGACAAGATGCCGAAACTCAAGACTAACAGAGGCGCTCGGAAACGTTTCAGGACAACTGGAACGGGCAAGATCCGGCGTAATCATGCATTCAGGCAACACATTTTGACCAAAAAAACGACCAAGCGGAAACGCAATCTCCGCAAGTCGGGCCTGGTCGATGCGGCCGATATAACTCGGGTCCGGCGAATGATCAACGGCGGCTAGTTGGCCGGTCGTTCTCGCAACTTAGAAAATTTATCTGTTAATCAAAAAGATATTGAAGGAGGTAGCTCATGCCGCGCACAAAAAATACGGTCGCAGCCCGGGCGAGAAGAAAAAAAATACTGAAGGCAGCCAAGGGATATCGCGGCGGACGCGGAGTGCTTTACCGTACAGCAAGAGAAACGGTCGAGCGGGCGCTCGTTTATGCGTACAGGGACCGCCGATGCAAAAAAAGGGATTTTCGCAAGCTGTGGATCGCGCGAATCAACGCCGCCGCGCGTTTGAATGGCCTGTCTTACAGCCGGTTCATCAACGGGCTGAAAAAAGCAGAGATCGACATCAACCGTAAAATGCTGGCCGAAATGGCAGTCAACGACGTCGACGGATTCACAAAGCTGGCCGAGATGGCGAAATCAGCCAATGAGGCTGCGTGACAACCCGATGGATATCGAAAGACTCGAAGACGACCTGAAAAAAGACGTCGAAAGCTGCGAGAACCTCGAAGACCTGGAATCCGTCCGTGTCAAGTACCTTGGGCGCAAAGGCGCCGTCACCGCGATATTACGCGGGATCAAGGACGCCTCACCCGAGGAACGGCCACGTCTGGGTTCGGAGAGCAACCGGCTGAAGAAGCTGTGCGAATCTCTCATTGCGGAAAAGAAAACGCGGCTGGGCGGAGATGAGGCGGGAAGTTTCTACGAACCTCCCGTCGACGGGACGTTACCGGCGACGGATGGTCTCACCGGTCGTCGCCACGTACTCAATCAGACGTTCCGGCAGATGAAGACCATTCTTCACGGAATGGGGTACAGCCCGGCCAAAGGGCCCGACGTCGAACTGGAGTACTACAATTTTCAGGCGCTGAATTTTCCCGCGGAACACCCGTCCCGCGACCTGCAGGATACATTCTACGTCACCGAAGACATCCTCCTGCGAACGCACACATCACCGGTCCAGATCCGGTTCATGGAAAACGAAAAACCGCCGCTCAAGATTTATTCAGCCGGTCGCGTTTACCGTAACGAGGCGATCGATCAGAGCCACGCCGCGGAATTTCACCAGATCGAGGGCCTGTACGTCGATACAGACGTTTCCATGGGGGACCTGCGCAACGACCTGACGTTGTTCATACAGGAATTGTTCGGTCCCAACACGGAGATTCGCTTTAAACCGCATTTTTTCCCGTTCACTGAACCCAGCGTTGACGTGGATATGACGTGCTTCGGATGCAAGGGCAAGGGGTGTTCGATCTGTGGTTCGACAGGATGGATCGAGATCCTGGGGGCCGGCATGGTGCATCCCAACGTATTCCGCGCCGTCGGCTATGACCCGGACCAGTATTCCGGATTCGCTTTTGGTATCGGCGTTGACCGCGTGGCCATGATCAAGTACGGCATCAGCGATATCCGGCAGTTTCTCGGCAACGATCTGCGGTTTCTGCGTCAATTCTGATATTACACACGGAGAACTCGAATGCTTATCAGCCTCTCCTGGCTCAAGAAGTATGTCGACATACCGGTCGACACAGATACTTTTGTGAAAGATCTGACGATGTTGGGTCTGAACGTCGAACGCGCTTTGACCTCGGGTTTAGATTCGGACACCCTGGTGACAGGCCACGTCCTTGAAGCCGGGCGCCATCCGGACGCCGATCGATTGACCCTGTGCAGCGTCGATGTCGGCGCCGGGGAACCGCTGGACATTGTGTGCGGCGCGCCCAACGTTGCCGCCGGACAAAACGTGGTTGTTGCCCTCCACGGCACCCGGTTACCCAACGGCGTAAAGATCAAAAAGAGCAAGATTCGAGGCGTGAAATCAAACGGGATGATCTGTTCGGAGA
>CAYUDF010000226.1:0-5683 GCA_964443465.1 uncultured bacterium | reverse complement strand
GCCCGGTCGAAAGAAGTGAACTTCCCCTATCTCATTCCGAAGTTCCACCTGCTTCACGCGGAGCTGTTTTTACAAAAGAACGACTACGCAGGTGCGCTCGTCGCCGTCGCCGACTTCGCTACGTCCACGCGCAACTGGCCGGCCCGCTATGAACGCGAGTGGATAAAACGCGACGTGATTGTGTCGAAGGCATTAATGGCAACGGGTAACGCGGATAGCGCGGCAACCTCGCTGGAAAGCGGAATGTACAGGCTGGAAAGTTATCTCGCCGAAAAAGATGCCAGCACCCATGGGTACCTGTGGCTCGGGCAGAATAACGATCTGCTACGTCTATTGCGAGATCGAACCAAGGCGGATCCGGTAGCGGCCTACGGGGCGGAACTGTACTGGCGCGGCCTCTACCAGATGCTGGGCGCCGGGACGCGTGATACGGCGTTAAAATCACCCGGCGGGGCACCAGAACTCTCTCTGGATGCGCGGTTGCGCGCGCTGGCGGTGGATGCCCTGGTTGACCTTTCGCGAAGCGGCGATCTGCACGTCGTTTTCGGCCTCGGGGCAGATCGTGTTGTCCGGCTTACCGCCGGGCCGGACGGTGTCAAACGCGAGAACCTGGCTGTACCCGTTCAAGAACTGGAACGCATCGTGTCGGATTCATGGCGGCGGTTATCCGAGGGACAAACGGATCCGTTGGCGCCGGTCGACGCGGAACTGGCCAGAATGTTACGGGCGCTGACGCTTCAACTGCTCCCGACCGAAGTACGCAATACCGCCCCGGGTTCACCCCGGCGCCTGTACGTATCGGCGGACGGTTTCCTGTCCGCGCTGCCATTTGAAACGCTCAACCTGGCGAGCGATGGTTCGTACGTTCCGTTGATCGCCCGATGGGACGTTGTGTATCTGCGACGGGCGAGATCTCTGTATCCTGCCCGGCCCGGCGCCGCAACCGGCGGCCTGCTGGTTGCAAATCCGGCGTTGTCGCCGGAAACGCGACGGCGGTTGTCTGTCTCCGATCCGCTACCGGGCGCGTCGCGTGAGATCGCCGAAGTCGCGGCAATAATAAAGAATGCCAACGTGCTCAACGGCGCCGACGCGACCAAACCCAACGTTATCGCGTTGTGGGAAACAGTACCGCTGGTCTACATCGCGGCGCATTTTCTGGCGCACCCGGAAATTCCATTCCTCACGCTGCTGCCGCTGGCCGCGGTTGGCGTTTCCACTTCTCCTGACGCCGCGTTGATCGACATCGGCGATGTCCGCGCCGCCGATCTCGCCGGTTGCGACCTGGTGGTGTTGTCCGGATGCGCCACCGGCGCTCCGTACATATCCCGAACTGTGACGGGCCCGTCGTTCGGAGACGCCGTCCTGGACGCCGGCGCCGGACAGGTCATCCAGACGTTCTGGAACGTAGACGACAACTACGCGCAACGCCGTGTCTCCGAGTTTTTCCGGTTGTGGCTGGCGGGAAATGAACCGCCGGAGAGAATCCTCAATCGGGTCCGGCGCAACGAGCTGGACACTTCCGACGGTCCCGTCCACCCGTTCTTCTGGGCGGCCTTTCACGTCAAACAGAACCACTTTTGATATTTTTGATTTAATCCGGATGGCTGTGGTAGACTGTGATCGATTCTCTATCCCAGATATATCCAGATCCCCGGAAGGTGGAACACCATGAAATCCGCGCCCCTCGCCGCTCTTTGTGTTTTACTTGTTGCCCTGTTCGTGTCACCGCTCACTACCGACGCCGGAGATGGAAGTGACGTTGCCCTGGTGCTCCACGGTGGCGCCGGCACCATCCTCAAGGCCAACATGACACCGGAACGGGAGGCGCACTACCGGGCCAAGCTCACCGAAGCGCTGCAAACCGGTTACGGAATCCTGCAGAAAGGCGGATCCAGCCTGGACGCCGTCGAAGCGACAATCCGGGTTATGGAGGACTCACCGCTGTTTAACGCGGGGCGGGGCGCGGTATTTACCAACCAGGGTCGAAATGAAATGGACGCGTCCATCATGGACGGTTCGACACTCAACGCCGGCGCCGTAGCCTCGGTCACCAACATCAAAAATCCTATCAGCGCCGCGCGGAAAGTTATGACGGAGACAAAACACGTCATGCTGGTTGGCGAGGGGGCCTCCGTATTCGCAAAAGACCAGGGGCTGGAGACGGCGGACAGTATCTATTTCTGGACCGAGGATCGCTGGAACAGTCTGCAGAAGGCCCGGAAGAAAGAATCCCTGAAAACCGGCCGGATGGAACCCGCCGGAGATTCTCAAAAATTCGGCACGGTTGGATGTATCGCCCTGGACAGCGCTGGAAACATTGCCGCCGGCACGTCAACCGGTGGTCTCACCAACAAGCGATGGGGCCGTGTCGGGGATTCTCCCATTATCGGAGCGGGCACGTATGCCAACAACAAAACGTGCGGTGTTTCGGGCACCGGTGTGGGTGAATTCTTTATGCGCGGACTGATAGCATACGATGTCTCGGCCCACATGGAGTACCGGGGCATGAACCTGGAAAACGCCTCCCGGGAAGTAATCGACAAACTCACCGCCGCCGGCGGAGACGGCGGCTTCATCGCCCTCGACAACGACGGTAACATCGTGATGCCCTTCAACACCGCCGGTATGTACCGGGGGTATATCAAGGCAGACGGCAAACCGCACGTATTTCTCTACGGAGAAGAATAATTCCTCTGATTAATCGACGGGGCGCTGCTGCAGGTGCCGCGGAATCAGAAATCGTTCGGTTCCTTCAAAAAACAGTTCCGTAAGAATCGCCAGAACAGCCGCGGGTATTGCGCCCTCCAGGATCAAACCGGTGTCGTTGAGCGCCAGGCCGGTGACGATGGGTTCGCCCAGCCCCCCTGCGCCGATGAACGCCGCAAGAGTCGCTGTGCCGATATTGATAACGGCGGCCGTTTTAACACCGGCCAGAATCGTGGGCGCCGACAGTGGCAGTTCGACATAGCGTAACCGCTGCCCGGGCGTCAGGCCCATTCCCGTCGCTACTTTTTTCAAAACGGGATCGATACTCGTCAGTGCCGTTACCGTGTTGCGCAGTATCGGCAACAGCGCGTACAGGAACAACGCTACGATCGCCGGCACAATCCCGATTCCAAACAGCGGTATCATAAACGCCAGTAACGCGATCGACGGCACCGTCTGCAGCGCGCCGGCTACATATATCACCACGCGGGCGGCGCGGCCGCGGCGGTAAACCAGGATGCCGGCGGGCAGGGCAACCAGCAAAGACGCAACCAGCGCGATCAGCGTAAGCGTCAGGTGGCGACCCGTTCGCCGCGCCAGCGCGGACCATCGCGTATCCGCCGTTCGAGGCCCGCTGTGCTCCCCGACGACTCCCTCCGACACCAGAAAACCGTGGGCGACCTCGGCGAAAGTTTTCCCTTCCAGCAAAACTTCGGCGTTGAGCGCGCGCATTTCGGCTTCGGTTATCCGGAAGACCAGTCCGTCCAGAACATCTTTCACTTTACGGTCCAGGCCGGCGCGAACCAGCGGGGCGGCAAGGTACGTCGGGAAATAGTGACGGTCGTCCTCCAGCAGAAACAATCCGTACTTCCGGATATCTCCGTCGGTGGAGTACACGTCGGTCACGTCAATGCTGCCTTCATCGATCGCCTGATACGCCAGGCCGTGTTCGATACCGACCGGTTTGTGGGAAAGCTCGTATACACGTTTCAGCCCGGGCCAGCCATCGTGTCGGTTGACAAATTCGTGGCTGAATGCGATCGACAGTTCGGGAAAACGGCGCAGATCCCCGATTGTTTTCACACCGAGCGAATCGGCGCGGGCCGCCTGCAACGCGATCGCGTAGGTGTTGTTGAATCCGAACGGTCCCAGCAGTTCCACTCCACGGTCCTGGAGCAGCATCCTCTGCAGCAGCTCGTACGGAAGTTTTTTTGTCAGCTTGAGGATCGCCTGTTCCAGCGTTCCGGAGTATTCGGGGTAACAATCGATCTCACCCCTCGTTAACGCTTCGAAACACACCATCGTTCCCCCCAGGCCAAACCGGCGTTCAACCCGGTAACCGGCGTTTTCGGCCAACTGGGCAAGGATCTCCGCGAGGATGTAACCTTCGGTAAAATTCTTCGAGCCGATGGTTAGTTTGTCCTGCTGTGTTTGAGCGGCGGTTGATTGTGTCACCAGCAATAACGGAATAACGATCCAGAGACCCAGCCTGTATTTGATCGGTATACACCTAACCACTTTGCCCACCCCCATCCCGCAGTCCGGTCGCCAGAAGTTCGCGGACGGTTTCGTGGGCCGGTCGATTTACGACTTCTTCTGTCGGACCGTGTTGCAGCACACGCCCGCGTTCGAGAACCACCAGGTGGCTGGCCAGGACCACCGCTTCCCGGATGTCGTGTGTGACCAGAACGGTGGTGCGCGGCGCGGCGTCCTGGAGTCTGGCAAATTCCGCCCGTACTTCACCCCGGGTAATGGGATCGAGCGCGCCAAACGGTTCGTCCAGCAGAAACAGGGGTGGATCGAGCATCATCGCGCGACACAACCCGACGCGTTGCTGCTGTCCGCCGGAAAGTTCGTGTGGATACCTCTGTTCGTATTCGGGCGGAAGTTCAACCAGTTGCATCAATAGCTGTTTGCGTTCGCTGATGCGTTCGGGCGCCCACCCCTCCAGCCTGGCGAGCAGTGTGATATTGTCCCGAACCGTCTGGTGGGGAAAAAGACCGGTGCCCTGGACAGCGTAACCGATCCGGCGGCGGAGCGCGGGCAACCGATTGTAGTCGATCTCTTTTTCGAATACCCGGATATCACCGCTGTCGGGACGAACCAGCCCGTTGATCAACTGGAGCAGGGTGGACTTACCTCCGCCGCTGCGCCCCACAACGGCGGTGGTAACACCGTCTTCGAAGGCCAGCGAGACGTCTTCCAGGGCCGTTTCACTGCCATAAAACTTGCTGATATGCGAGAGTATGATCTGGCTCACAACATCACGGGATATAGTTCCGCTTTCCGTATCAACCTTTGCTTGTGATTTACCGATATCTGTTTTTAAGATGACACCATGATCTCACCAACGTCCAGATGTTTTCAGATGAAAAGGCAGGCTGCGGCTGTTCTGGCCGCCCTGTCCCTGTTCGTCGCCCCGGTCGACGCGGGCGCGGAGCGGACGCCGTTTGATTCGCTGGAAGCGGGTCTCGACTACACAGGTGTAACCGGCGAGAACGAGTTGGACCCGTGGTGGGAACCGGGCGTCGGCCTGGACTTGTGGGCCCAGACTCCGTTTTACGCGGGGGATTTCAAACTGGGCGCGCGTTATCTGGACAACCAGGGAAAACAGCCGACGAGTCCGGACTTCAACAGTCTGTTTCTTTATCTTGGCTGGAGTTATCCGCTCCCCGTGACCGAATGGGTAACGATCCATCCCGGCGCCGCGCTGGGCGGAAATATCATATCGTTTGACACCGAAGAAAGCGCCGGCATCCGCTACGAGACGGAAATCGCGGCTGAATTGTCCGCCCGCCTGGGAATTCGGACTTACGGGAGCTGGCGAATAAACGTGGCGACGGGGTGGCAAACGATGTTTACATACCAGCCGGTTGATTCGTGGTACTTTTCGGCCGGTCTGAGCTGTGGTTTCGGTATGCTGGGCTGGTTGCGGGGGTTTCTCGAATGAAACAACCGTGGCGCAATTTCGCTTTGA
>CAYUDF010000225.1:0-5687 GCA_964443465.1 uncultured bacterium | reverse complement strand
CAAACAACGCCGATTCGCACTTCGGCTCCTACCTGTGCTCCATACTGAAAACATCACTGGAAACATCGCTGGCCAAACTGGCCGAACTGGACATGTTTGTTTCTCACCCTATCTGCGACGCGGCGCGAAACCTCGCCGCGATCTGGGGTCGCAACTTCGACTACCCGTGTCAGATCCTTTACCTGCCGCAAAACCCGAACTCATCACACAGCGTGACGTATCTACGCGACGAGTACGGCCGGCTGAAGCGTTCGATCGAACAGGTAGCGGGCCGAGAGGTGTCGGATGAAGACCTGGCCCGTTCGGTGGCCGTGTATAACGAGAACCGCCGCCTGATTCGGGAGCTGTACGAAATCAAACGCGAAACACCGTGGCTGGTGACGGCCGACGAAGCGTACTGCCTGTTGTCCGTTGGCGGCATGATCCCCCGCGAAGAACACAACGAGTTGCTTTCAACGGTGCTGCCAAAAATCAAGGCGGGATCGAGGCCCAAACAGGACCGGATCCGCGTGGTGTTCGAGGGCGGATTCTGCGAACAGCCGCCACTGGACCTTATACGGATGCTGGGACTTACCTGTTACGTGGTCGAGGACGACTTTCTGGTGGGGTTACGCTACATCACCGAAGACGTCCCTGAGGCGGGCGACCCGCTGTTTAACCTGGCGGAATCGTACCTCGAGCGGTCGACGTACAGTCCGGTTCAGCACGACCTTCGCAAACCCAAAGAAAAAATGCTGCTGGCAAAAATAGAAAGATCCCGCGCCGATGCGGCCATCATCGCCGCCGCCAAAATGTGCGAACCCGGACTGGAAGAACAGGTCGCATACACATACGCGCTGGATGAAAAACAGATCCCGTATTTTGTGACCGAATTCGAAGAGAATATGACGTCGTTCGATAACCTCGAACTGCAGGTCGAAACGTTTCTGGAAAACCTGTTGTTCGCTTGATTCGGCAACCCATCAGCTGGAGGAGTTATCCATGGTAGATCCCAAAAACCCGGAAGGACTGGTCGGAAGGGGCAACCGCGACGGAGCTCAGTTGTTCCGCGACTGGTACGACGAACTGAACGTGACGGCCAATACCAACGGTCAGGCGGCGTACGTGTTCGTCATGGGCAGCCTCAACGAAATCCTGAAATCGTTTGATCTGCCCGTGGTGTTTCCGGAAATCAACTCGCTCCAGACCGCCGTCCGGCGCGTGGCGCACGAGTACCTCGACGAAGCGGAAGATTACGGTTATTCGCCCGACATCTGCGGCTATGTCAAGGCGGACGTCGCCGTACAACTTCGTGGTGGTGAGCACCCAATGGGCAAGATTCCCAAACCGAGCATCGCGGTGCTCACCAACGCCTGTAATACCTACCTCAAGTGGGCCGAGATCTGGGAACGCATGTACGACTGTCCCGTTTTTACGGTCGATATTCCCGGTACACGCCAGGCCGGCGGCCAGACGTGGCCGGGTGATCCGGATTTCGAGAACGACCGGCGCTACGTCGAAGTACAACTGAAGGAACTGATCACTCTGTGCGAAAAGATCACCGGTAAAAAGTTCGATATCGACAAGCTGCGCGAGGTGATGGGTCACGCCAACGTGATGAGCCAGGGCTGGAAAAGAATGCTGGAGATCAATCAGACCCGGCCGTCTGTGTTTAACGCGCTCACCGACGGAACCATTTATCTGGGTGTCGCCAACGGTTTCCGCGGGAGCAAAGAGGGCGCCGACTATTTTTCCCAGCTCGTCGAAGAGATGGAATACAAGGCCGAGCACAACATCGGGACCCTCGCCGAGGAGTTGTACCGACTCGTATTTGTCGGCGTTCCGTGTTACCCGATTTTCCGGCGGTTCAACGAACTGTTCACCGAATGGAAGGGTACGTTCGTCAATTCAACGTACCTGTGGTTTGCCTCCGGCGGCACCAACTGCGGTTTTGAGTACAAAATGGAAGACCCGATCGCCAGCCTGGCCGAGGGCACGCTGATCACCGTGCGCGACTCCATGGACAGCATGTTTCACCAGGACCGTGTGATCGAGGGCATGCTAGACGGTTACGATATCGACGGTGTCGTGTACCACCCCATCAAAAGCTGCCGCACCGTTTCCACGGGACTGGCCGACGGCCGCCGGCACCTGATGAGCAGGCGGGACATCGCCACGCTGTTTTTTGAGTCCGACATGATGGACCGGCGCGTGGTCACCGAAGCCCCGATGAAGAATCGTATCGACGCGTTTTTTGAAGGCCTGGCGTCACGCCGGCAGCAGGCAAAAATCGGCGCTTAACTCCACGGAGGTTTCTCATGGCATACGCAGCGGGCGTTGACGTTGGTTCGACGCAGACCAAAGCGGTCATCATCAATGAAGAACGGGAAATCGTCAGCCGGTCGTTGATCGACACCGGCGCCAATGTTGTAAAAGCGGCCGAAAACGCGTACAACAACGCTCTCGACGATGGAAAACTGGGCGAGGAAGAAGTGGAGTACGTCATCGGTACCGGTTACGGACGGTACCGTGTGACATTTGGCAACGACCAGGTCACCGAGATCAGCTGCCACGGCCGGGGCGCTGTGCACATGTTTCCCAACACGCGAACAGTGGTGGACATGGGGGGCCAGGACACCAAGGCAATCCGTGTGTTGCCGACGGGTGAGATTGGCGACTTCTGCATGAACGACAAGTGCGCCGCCGGCACGGGCCGGTTCCTCGGCGCCGCCGCAGCGGCGCTCGAAATTCCCCTCGACGACCTGGGAGACACGGCGCTCAAGTACCAGAAACCTGTACGGATCAGCACAACGTGCACAGTGTTTGCCGAATCCGAGGTGTTGTCGTGGCTGGGAAAAGGAAAAAAGATCCAGGACATCCTGTGGGGTGTTCACATGTCCATCGCCAGCCGTTCCATGGCGTTGATGCGCCGCGTGGGCATCGAGGATGAAATCTCTTTTACGGGGGGTGTGACCCGCAACATCGCGATGATCGCGGCCCTCGAGGAAAAACTGGGTAAAAAACTGAACGTGAGCGAAGACTCCCATTACATGGGTGCGCTGGGCGCCGCGTTATTCGCGCTCGACTACATTCTTTCCAGCCGAGCACCACACGATACCGTAGAGGAGGCCACGTCATGACGGTCACAGCGGGAATTGATGTCGGGTCGACCTACACCAAGGTCGTCCTGCTCGACGAAGAGGGCCGAATTGTCGGCCACGACTACGCGCCCACCGGGTTCAAACTGGACAAGGTATCCGAACAGACGTTTAACAACTGTCTGAAACAGGCCGGCCTGAAAAAGGAAGATGTCGACTACGTGGTGGCAACCGGCACGGGAAGACACCAGGTGGCTTTCAAGGATGTCCACGTCACCGTGCTCACCGCCGGTGCGCGTGGCGCAAACCTGTTGTTTCCCGGCACCCGGACGGTGCTGGACGTCGGCGGACAGACAATGAAAGCCAGCCGCCTGGACGAAACGGCCAAGGTGATGTCGTTTCGCCTCAACGACAAGTGCGCTGCCGGAACGGGCGCGTTCCTCGAAAAAACGGCGCGCTACATGGGATTCAGCACCGAGGAGATCGGCCCGCTGCTGTGCACTTCCCGGGAGCCGGTTCCCATCTCGGGTGTTTGCGCCGTGTTCGCCGAATCCGAAGTGATCAACCACCTCTCGCTGGGCACCGCGCCGTCCGAGATCATGCAGGGCGCGATCCAGTCGCTGGTCAGCCGCTCGGTGCAGTTGATGAAACGCGTCAAGGCCGAGCCACAATTTACGCTGGTCGGCGGGATCCTGCGGTTTGAGACGTTCGGGCGCGAAGTCCGCGAACAACTCGGCCACGACGTCAATGTGCCCGACCCCGATGTGGTCCAGTTTGTCCCGGCGCTGGGCGCGGCCGTTCTCGGCCACCGTCGCCTGGAAAAACTGCGCGGTGGGGATACGGTCGCAGCGGCCGGCGCATAATAAGTGAAAAGGAATTCCAAATTGGATTACAATACAGATGGATGTTCACCGGGGGCCGGCAATAAAGATGGATCCGTCGTCGCAGACGGACATTCGATTCCGGCGGACCCGAAATTGATCGCCGATGGTTGGGAACGGCGGCACCTCGCTGATCCCGACCGGGCACAGGAAGCGATAGAGGTTTATACGTCACTCGGCTACGAAGTCAAGGCACAGAAACTCATACCCGCCGATTTTGGTTCCCATTGTGGTGACTGCGCGTCGGTCATCTGTCAAACCTACGTACTCATCTACACGCGCCGTCCCAAATAACTCGCTATGCCGACCTGACGGCGGCATAGCGAATGGCGATTTGTACTGACAGTCTCGACATCTTCGGTAATTGAAGTTATCTCGGTATCAAGACTGCAGCACAATCGCCATCCACCTGTCCGAGAGGAGATTTAGATGGTAACCCTTCCGTCCCTGTGGCTGCCGATCGTGCTGTCCGCGGTATTCATATTCATCGCCAGTTCGATCATCCACATGGTTCTGCGATATCACAATAACAACTACCAGAAGCTGCCCAACGAAGACAAAATACTCGAGTTCATGCGGGACAGTAACGTAGCGCCCGGAAACTACACGTTTCCGAAGGCATCCAGCATGAAGGAAATGGGGCAGCCGGAAATGGTAGAAAGGTATAACAACGGGCCTGTCGGAATGATGGCCGTTTTTCCCAACGGCGTATTCAACATGCCGAAATACCTCACGATGTGGTTCATATACAGCCTGGTGATCAGTGTATTTGTCGCCTACGTCTGCAGTTTTGTCTACAGCGCTGGCGCCGATTATCGTGTGGTGTTTCGCCTGGCCAGTACCGTGGCATTCCTCGCTTACGCCGGCGCGACGGCAAGCGAATCGATCTGGAAGGGACAACGCTGGTCGACAACGATGAAAAACTGGTTGGACGGACTGATTTACGCACTGGTGACGGGCGGGACTTTCGGCTGGTTGTGGCCGTAGCAATATCAGCTCTAACCAATTGTCGGGTCTGGATATACCTTTGAGGCCGTTGCGAGCCGGGACCTTATTGTGTATATTCCGGCCATGAAAACAACAACTCATATCAAACCGTGGATTATCGTTCTCACTGTAGTTTTCTGCTTTACGGGTTTGACGGTTTTTCTAGCGGGTTGCAGCGAAGACGAGCGACCGGCCGGGACGGCATCCGACATCGAGCCGTTTGATTACGAGAACACACTCGTATTCCAGAGGGCCGACGCCACAGAACTGGAACTGCTGCCATTCCTGTTCTGTTATTGCGACGAGTGGGAAGATTCGACTATACCGGAATGGTCATTTCACATCATGGCGGGAATCAATCCCGGTGGAGTCACCGCGACAGATCAGATCTGGCGAATGAAGGTTGTGGTGAAAGACGTAACAGCCGACGAAGCAATAGTGCTTCCGAACAACTTTATTTGGGACCAACCGAAATACGCCGACCTGTTTATCTACGATTCGGCCAACGAACTGTCGTCGCAATCCGTCCGGTCGAGCGGCAGCATCACGATTCACCGGTTGAATTGCGGGCCCGACGGCGGGATCGATTTTTCAATCGACGCAGTGATCGGCAGCGAGTTCGGTAGCGGGAGCAGTATCACCGTGACCGGCAAGTTTGTCTCGCCGTTGACAGAGCCGCCCTGGGACCAGGGCGATTGAAATCACGGCGCCGTATCAGACAGACCAATCAGGGATATTTCTT
>CAYUDF010000224.1:0-5690 GCA_964443465.1 uncultured bacterium | reverse complement strand
GAATCCCCCCCCGCACAGAGTCCGCAATGGGTAGCCGGTAGAAATGCAGAACACCGTGAGCCCCACAGGTGAAAACCATGATCAAGAAAATGCGCTTATTTCGCTTTTCGTTACAGCGATCGTTATGGCTTGTATCTCTATCTGTCCTGGTCTTGTACGGTATCGCCTGTGGCCAGAGTGGTGAAATCGAGCTGATCCCGGGAACAGAGCGTATCGGGTATAACGAAGGTCGCGACGTTATTACAGTATCACCCGACGAGAGATGGCTATTCTCCTGGGAAAACAACATGGACCATATGACGCCTGAAGAAGTAGATAAGAAGATATCTCCCATCCGGATTTGTTCGATAGATCTGGAATCCCACGAGAAGACGGTACACCGTATTGATAATCTGCCTGCAAAGGCCATTAGCGACTATTTTTCAAACAAATGGATTGAAGTGAAATTCGGCTTTCGTACAGCATCCTGGAATGACGGACTGTGTTACATCGACTTACGACCCCGGAGAAATAGACGCGATATACTGTTTCGCCCCGGTCAGGCCGGGGCTGAGATTGCTGTGCTTCCAAGCAAAAGGATTTGCAGCGTCTGTGCCCCTGCGATCATTGGCGAGGAACTTGCGATCAAGTTGGTGGGTAGATCTCGGATACGGTCATTCCCAAATTATACAGTAGCATATAGTGATGGAAAATTAAGTGATCATTTTTATCATTCCGAACCAGAAAACGGCGTAAGTGTTGTGACTCGTTACGGATCAGATAGTACTTGCGTTGAGGTATTTCGCGGATCAGAGCTGTTCAAAGATACATCCATCACATAACTCCGGATCTCACCGGACGAGAAATACCTGGCCTACGTGCCGTATTCGAAGCTGAGATCTCCGGTCCCCCTGCCAGATATGAAAAACGAAGTATTTATACGAGACCTTGAGACAGGACAGGAGATACTGGCGGAGACATTCAGACTGGCCGGCAACATGATCTGGAGCTCTGCCAGCTCTCGGTTGTACATATCGGGTTCGGGCGAGCGTTCGGGCGTGTTCCGCGCGAATATCGAAACTTTGTTCGGCTACTAGCAATTCTGATGTCTAGAAAAACGGGAAGGAAACTCAATGATACGAACCAACCAAAAGGGGTAATCATATCCACCCAATTCGTATTGACAATGTAAAGCTGCGTTTCTATCCTCTCTTTTGGAGTGAGTTTTCTCTTATATTCCTGTTTTTTCAGCTTTTTTGATGGCGATTTACCATAAAACCCACGGGTAGATTCCATGAACAATAGAATATCCCAATTGAATTTTCGAACAGCCTCGCTTGTTTCCCTGTCGATTATATTTTTGTACGTTATTGCTTGCGGAAAGGCCAGCGAAGTCAAACTGATTCCAGGAACAGAACGTGTCGGGTACAACCACGGCCGTGACGTTATTACAGTATCACCCGACGAGAGATGGTTATTTTTCTGGGAAAACGACATGGACTATATTACACCGGAAGAAGTGGATAAAAAGGGTTCTCCCATCAGGATATGCTCGATAAACTTGGAATCGTACGAAAAAACAGTACACCGTATTGACAACCTTCCGGCAAAGGCAATTAGCGATGCTTATCCTAATAAATGGGATGAAGTGGAATTTGCCTTTCGTGTGGCATCCTGGGATAAGGGACTTTGTTACATCGATATGCCGTCCAGGTGGAGATCGCGCGATATAGTTTTTCGTCCAGATCAACCCGGGGCCGAGATCGCGGAACTGCCGGACCGGAGGATTTGCAGCGACTGTGCCCCAGCGATTATCGACGAAGAGCTCGCGATCAAGTTGGTTGGTAAGTCCAGGATACAGTCATTCCTATGTTATACGGTAGCGTATCGTGACGGAAAATTGAGCGATCACGTGTATTATGGAACAGAAGATGGTGGTGCAAGTGTTGTGTATCGGTACAACACCGACGGATCTCGTGATGAAGTGTTTCGCCGTTCGAAGATGTTCAAAGATACATCCTTTGATAAACTCCGAATCTCGCCGGATGAGAAATACCTGGCCTATGCACTGGATTCAAAGCTGAAATCTCCGGTCCCCCTGCCGGATATGAAAGACGAAGTATTCATACGTAATCTCGAGACAGAACAAGAGATTCTGGTCATTAGTTTCAGGCTGGCCGGCAACATGGTCTGGAGTCCTGATTGTTCCCGACTATACATTTCCGGTATCGGTAAACGATCCGGTGTGTTTCGCGTAGATGTCGATACGTTGTTTGGCAACTAGGTTGCCGAGCGTTCAACACATGAGGGAAAAAGTCAATGTCACACGCAATACAATTAAACTTGCTTGCAGTCGTTCTTTTAGCACTGATGTACACATCAACGCTTGCGACTCCGCCAGAATGTGCAGACCCCGGGGAAATACCTACCAGCCTGTTATCGTGGACAATACAACAGCCGGTATTGCTGGATGTGACCATGGGTCATGAGTTTGTTTTTCTCACGGCATTCAACGGCGTACAAAACGAAGTTGTTCGATATCCCATAAACGGCGGTAGTTCAACCACGTGGAACATTGATCCGCTGGAACTTCCTCACGATGTCGAAATAAATCCGTTAAATGACGATTTATATATTGCCAGTTTTTCGTCAGATCCGCGGGTTCGCGTCTACGACGTTACCGGAACGGGGATTCCCGAAAAGGTGTTGTTCGGCGGCCCTCGCGGCACCGAGCCAGGCGAATTTGCGGGTGCTGGATTCCCCATCGCGATTCATCCAGTAACCGGCGATATTTATGTGGTTGATGAAGACACAATAACCGTCGGCCTGGACACGTTATGGGTCAGTCGCATCCAGCGGTTTGATTCAAACGGAAATTACAATGGCTTCACAATCAACAACGGCCTTGGTTACAACCCAATCGAGGATTCAATGTCACCTCCCGTTCCTCCCGCGTGCGGTTCGTGGCATTATGCAAAGCGGTTGAGCGTCGACGCCGCCGGAAACGTGTACGTATATGAATTCGTCGATGAATCCGGCGATATGACGTATGTACATAAAATTAACTCGTCGGGCAGCTGTGAGGAAAACTGGGAAGTTACCGGCAGTAAGTTCCGGGTTGACCGAGGCGGGTTCGTATACCTTTGCAGTGACAGTCTCCGTAAAATGAATCCCGACCGCACAGAAACATTGTACACCATCGGTTCGGCGTCAAACGCGGTTTCCGGTGTCGAGTTTCTTGCCGGATCATCAAATTTCATGTGTATGATATCGCCTGGGCAGCCGTACGAACTTGAGATTCTCGGCAGGGACATCGAAACATTGAATATCCTGGGTTCCGACTGGCAGGACCCGATGACGTTTCAGTTTCGCACGGACAGCCTGACACTATTGGCTGGATGTCACGAGGATAACAAGCCGATGGCCGGAGTGGTGGCCGACGGCGTGAGTCCTCTGTTGCTTCGCTGGCGCGTACCCGGGCCGGGTGAGGTTACATGGGAACTGGCCGACCAACAGTTACCCGCTGAAACGAGGGGGCTTGGCACCGTATCGTCAATAGACGGGCTGGTCGTGGACACGCTATCTGTGACCACAACGGTTGAACTGGTTGACGATGAGTATATTGCTTTTGCAGTATCCACAGCTCCCGTCGACTTTGACCGGCCGGGTGTTCCCTCCGACGCTACCGTGGGAGAACGAAATATTGACATCAGCGCTTATTACGAGCCGGCTGTAGCACAAAGCCCACCGCTTGTTTCGGGGAATAGGTCGCTGATAATAATGCGACCGCCAGTACTTTTTTTGCATGGATTGTGGAGTAAGCCTAAAACTTGGAATACGTTTATAAAAGCCTTTGAGGGTGATAACCGGTGGGAAAAGTCTTATGGCGATTATGAGCTAACCGCGGGCAAATCGCTTGATTATAATGTGAAAGAAATGACAGGGTTTGTTAATGCTACGAAAGCCCGTGTAGATGATGATATAGTCGTCTCCCAGATTGACGTTATTGCCCACTCCATGGGTGGCATTCTTGTCAGAAAACATGCAGATTCAGGGGAGTATAAGCGGAAGAACAACATGGGAAAAGGCGATTTTCACAAGGTGCTGTTTCTTGATGTCCCGCACAAGGGCAGTCCACTCGCAAATCTTGTAGTGTCCTTACGCGACGTCATGCAGAATTCGTGGTGGCCGGGTAAACGAGCCTATGTGTGGTCAATGTTCCAGATAATCAAAGGGGTAATGGGGGGTTCCCTCATTGGAACAAGTGTATGAAGGAGCAGTTGATGATCTCCGCGCCGGAAGCCCAGAAATGGAGAATTTACTCGATTTCAATGTACCATGCCACGCCCACGTCGGTGATGCCGCAGCTATACTGAGTTTGGCCAATGAAGGATTCTGGGCTGGAATAGCATCTTCGGATTGCTTTGCAGCATTGATATTGAGTTTTGAGGTTTCCTCGGATTTGCTCGATGTTCACGCGGCGTTATTAAGGAGTTCCAGTGATCTGGTCGTGGATACCGATAGCCAGATTGGCGGATTACCGAGTGTTGAAAACTACATGTTTACCCCCAGCATCCGGTGGGGCATTCATACACAGGTTGTCAAATACCCACCGGTCCACGATCTGGCCGCGGAGTGGGCGCTAACGGGTGTTAATGAACCGTTTTTTGCCGATTCAATACCGGGAGGTTCTGGTTCACAACAAGCGCCGTCCATGAACCTGTCGCCGTCTGAGATAGAAAACTCCATCCCTGATTTTGGCGGAACTGTACTTGCTATTACGCAACCCATTGACGGTGCTTGTGTATATCCGGGGGAAACAATTAATGTCGTTGTCGAGAGCAGGACAGTTGCCGGTGTAGGTACCGGATTTGTTTATTATCCAGGCGGTGCCCTTTACGAAACGAATCTGGACAACGGCGTCAAATCGATAACAATTCCTGACAGTCACATCGGACCATTTACGCTGTCGGCAATGGCCTTGGTGGACGGTGGACGCGTTGCGACCTCTGCGGATATAACCATATTTGTGGATCCCGCAACCATGCCGAATCCACCAACGCTCGATAGTTTAACAATAGAGCCCGAACACGTTGTGCTCTCGGGTCCGGGTGACGTCCGGCAGATACGCGTACTGGGTATGTACAGCGACGGAATCGAACGGGAATTATCGAGTACTACGCTCGGTACACAATACGCGAGTGATGGTTCAGCACCGGGGTGCGGTAGCTGTGTAACGATAACGAATGACGGTGTGGCTATTGCCGTGAGTTCCGGTGAACGATATCTATTGGCAAGCAACAGCGGTTTGAGTTCCAAAGGAATCAGGATCACTGTTCTGGACGGCTCGCAGGTCAATAACACCCCGGTGGCGGCCATTGGAGGCCCGTATTTCGCCTGTGACGGAGATCAGGTCTACCTGGACGGATCGGGATCTTATGACTTTGACGATGTGTTAGGGGGAAACAGCCTCACATACGAGTGGGATCTGGACGGGGACGGTGATTATGACGACGCGTTCGGCGAAACTCCGTTCGTAACGATCTCTCTTAAGGGTGAGTGGTCATTAGTCAGCCTGAAAGTTACAGATTCTGGCGGCTTGAGCTCGACGGACTATACGTTGCTTGAAGCAGGACCCGGGTGTCTGGACGGCGACTATATTTGTTCGGTGGAAATTCCGGAATACGAGATCCCATTCGAGCATTTCCGGA
>CAYUDF010000223.1:0-5690 GCA_964443465.1 uncultured bacterium | reverse complement strand
AGCCATAGGGCGCGGCGTCTCACGGAGGCGACCGTCCATGTCGCAGATGCTACGTCTGAGCGGGCCGCAGGGAGCCGTGCCGGTGAAACACCCGCAGCGTCTACAATGAGTATTACACCCTGAGGGCCTTGGGCCCGAAAGGGTGTGCGGCCCCTGACACCGGCCGCCCAAAACCACGGAAGCTGAGTCCGGGTCGACCCGCGTATCCGTGCGCCGAAAAGCAAGGACGCAGCGTTAAGAGTTGCGACAGGTGTCTCGTTGGGAATGGGGGGAGGTTATCCGGAGGCTACGGTTGTGTCGGCGGGTTGTTTGGTGTCGGGCTGCTTCGGTTTGGCGTCGACCGATTTTTTAGTGCGGGCCTCGTGCAGTTCCGACGTGAGCCGGTTGATCGAGACCGTTTTCGTGTAGTGATGAATCCGCCCTTTGAGGCGCAGTACCGCTTTCGTATGAATCTGACACACGCGGGATTCCGATATGTCCAGCACCTCGCCGATTTCTTTAAGCGTCAGTTCTTCGTAGTAGTACAGGTTGAGCACCGTACGTTCACGGTCCGGCAGCAGGTTGACCGAATCGCGGATAATATGCCGCAGCTCTTTCTCTTCCAGAATATTCGACGGATCCGGCCCGCTTCCGTTTCGGAGATTCTCGTCGAGGACCGCGTACAGGCCTTCGTTCGAGTTCGCGATTTCCTTGTCGAGGGATACCAGTGTGGTGAGACACACCTCGTCGACCAGGGCGTAGTATTCGCCCATTTTAATTTTCATATGTTTGGCGATTTCCTCATCCGTGGCGGCTCGCTCCAGACGCGACTCCACGTCAGAGTAAGCCTTTTCGAGGACCTTCGCTTTTTTACGCATCGACCTCGGGAACCAGTCCTGCGAACGCAGTTCGTCCAGCATCGCGCCGCGGATTCGCGGTACCGCGTACGTCTCAAACTTGATCTTCCGTTCCCGGTCAAACTTGTCGAGGGCCTGCATCAAACCCAGCAGTCCCGCGCCAAACAGGTCGTCAACGTCAACAAACGTTGGAAGACCAATCGCCAGCCGGCCCGCCACGTATTTTACCAGGCGAAGATATTCCAGAACCAGGACCTCGCGTGCGTTGTCGTCTTTGTTGAGAGAAAAACTCTCCCACAGCTTTTCCAGTTCTTCCTGGCTTTTCCGGGGTGTTTGGATGATCGGCCTCCGGGCGGTACGTCCACAGTTGACTAACGGTTTCGTGGACCCTTTTGCACGTTCCATGCCCAAAAAAGAATCCAATCCGTGTGTTCCTGGGACTACCCGTAACCGCAATAATTACAGGATGTAACACGGATTGGATTCTGTCGTGGCGCAGTTTTCGCCGGCGGCCGCGCTCCCCACGGCCGCCGGTCGATAAATCACCGGAGGTTTTATCCGGACACAGAGGACATTTCTTCTGATGACCGCTGCTGGTGCTTTTTCGGAACGTTATATTCGTTGAGCTTGTTCCGTAACGTCCGCACGCTGATATCAAGCGTTTCGGCCGAACGGGTACGGTTGTTCCGATTGTCCGTGAGCCGGTTCATGATCATCAGCTTCTCCATATCCCTGATCGAACCAAAACGAAACGCCTGTTCGACGCGGGACAACTGTTCTTCCCTCTCGTTCTCGAACTGGAAGTAGTCAGCGTCGAGCTTCATTCCGCTTCTCAGGATAACGGCGCGCTCTATGACATTCTGCAACTGGCGCACGTTTCCCTTCCAGTAGGCGTTGGTCAGCTTTTCGACGGCGGATTCCGTCAGCGAAATTGGGTCCTTGCTATTTTTTGACGTGAAAATATTTATAAAGTGACCGATCAGAAGCGGAACGTCTTCCCTGCGGTCACGCAGCGGCGGGATCTCCAGCGGCACAACGTTCAGCCGGTAAAAAAGGTCTTCACGGAAGCGGCCCTTGCGGATCTCTTCCTGGAGTTTCCGGTTTGTGGTCGCGATGATCCGCACGTCCACGTGGATCGGTCTCTGGCCTCCGACCCTGTCATACTCACCCTCCTGGATGACCCTGAGCAGCTTTGCCTGGATCGTGGGATCCATCTCGCCAATTTCGTCCAGCAGAATCGTGCCCCTGTTGGCGAGTTCGAATTTACCCGGCTCGGACTTGACGGCGCCCGTGTAGGCCCCCTTTTCATGGCCGAAAAGTTCGTTCTCAAGCAGCGTTGTCGGGATGGAAGCACAGTTGATTTTGATATACGGTTTGTTGGCCCGGTCGCTCAAGCGATGGATTTCCTGGGCGACAATTTCCTTGCCCACACCACTCTCACCGGTTACCAGGATAGTGGCGCTGGTTCTCGCAACCAGTTTTACCTTCTCCCTCACGTGCTGCATCTGCACAGAGTTCCCCACCATGCTCTTGAGCTGGTCGCGGTCTCCCAATTGAACGTGGAGTGCCCGGTTCTCGTTTTTTAACTGGGTAAACTCAAAAGCGTTCGCGATCGTGTGTTTGAGTCTTTTAATAGTGAAAGGTTTTTCAATGTAGTCCTGGGCGCCCATCCTCATCAATCGGGTAGCGCTTTCCACGCTTCCGTAAGCGGTGATCGCCACAACGGGCATACGCGGGTTTTTCTGTTTGATCGTGGTTGTCAACTCTTCCCCGTTCATGTCGGGCATCGCGATATCGGTGACAACCATTTCGTACGATTCCTTGGACAGGGCTGCCAGCGCATCCTTTCCGTTTCCAACTCCGGTGACGTCATAGTCGTGCTCAAGGGCGTCCAGGATAAACTCCTTTACCGCCGGAATATCATCTACTACCAGAATTTTCCTTTTCAATTTAGTCTCCTTGTTCGGAAAGAACGAGCCCTACCGTGGTTCCGCGTTTGGTCGTCGAATCGACTTCGACGGTCATCCCAAGGACCGGCGCTGCCGCTGCGACGTATGACATTCCCAGACCGAGATGATCGTGTTTGGTCGTGTAAAACGGTTTCCAGATCATATCGGAGTTATTTTTGTCTATTCCGCATCCTGTATCAGTGACGCGGACTTCAAAGCTCCGCCTGCCGTCGCTTGTGTGTCCGCGATCGTCTATTGTTATCGTGAGTTTTCCGGTTGATTCGATACTTTCGTAGGCGTTAATCACAAGGTGGGTGAGCACCCTGACGACAAGATTGCCGTGCTGGGAAAAAGTGCCGCTTGTATCGTTTATGATTTCGATCGGGATACCTTTGACGTTCACCGCGGCAAACCGGTCCATTACCGAGCTTATGATATGCTGCCAGGATACCTTTTTGATGCCGATTGCGCCGCGAATGCGGTACATGTTGAGCAGTTCAAAATAGTCTTCCATCCGCTGGACATTTCTGACGATCTTGTCCGCCCAGCGCCGGGTGCTGGATGTATCTTCGTTGTCATCCTGGATCAACGACGCATACCCCTTGATCGGGCCAAGGTGGTTTTTGCCGCTGTGGATGACAAGGGAGAACAGTTCTTCGAGGCCGAAAAACAAACCCAGGTTGGCCGGATCGTTGGGATTCTTCTGCAAGGTCTCCGAACTGGACGACACCTTTAGAAGAGACGCTGCTTCGCTTTGCTTCCTCAGTATCCTGGGAAGTCTTTCAGAAGAGTTGTTTTGATTCATTTTTGCCCCGTTTGTGTTCAATTTTTCCGTGGATGTGGGGGGCATCGCAATTGATATGCCATCAACCGGCAACTTTGTCACGGGTGGGAAAAGGCTTCCACATATCGGCGTATGTCAGAGCAATTATGATCGTTACGGAAGTTTTGATGACCCGGAAAAGAAAAGGATACCGGTCGAGGGTGTGACCAGTATCCTTTCGCAGAGGTAAATTGTATTACAGCGAAACTTATTGCTGTTCGGGCGGTATCCCGGCATCCGGACCGGCTGCCGCGTCACCAACGTCCGATTCGCCCTCTTTCGCCGCCTTGTTTGCTTCGACCTGCGCCTGGAACACTTTCAGCTTTTCCCTGAGTGTCTGGCGGGAGATACCCAGCATGGAAGCGGCCTTTGATTTGTTGCCCGAAGTCTGATGCAGTGTTTTTTCGATCTGGATTTTCTCGATCTCTCTCAGCGTCATGGGGAAAAACGACTCGATAACGGACGCCGACGAGCGGACACGTTCTTCATCGCCTGGCCCGCTCAGTTCTGACGGCAGGTGTTCGGCCAGAATCTCGTCTTCCGCGTCGAGCAGCATCGCGCGTTCAATTACGTTTTTAAGCTCGCGGACATTACCCGGCCATTCGTAGGCGACCATTTTTTCCATCGGTTCGCGACCGATCGGTTTGACCTGCTTGCCCAGCTCCCTGTTGAAGCGGCTCACAAAGAAGTTAGCCAACAAGGGAACATCTGCCCGCCGTTCGCGCAGCGGCGGGATCCGGAGCGGTATGACCTTGAGCCGGTAGTAAAGATCTTTTCTGAATATCTTTTCCTCGATGGCGTTTTCCAGGTCCCTGTTTGTGGCCGATATAAATCGGGTGTTGACGTGCAGATCCTTGACACCGCCGACACGCCTGAACGTTTTGTTTTCCAGGACGCGTAATAACCGCGACTGGAGTGTGACACCCATTTCGCCTATCTCGTCGAGAAAAAGGGTGCCGCCCTCGGCCAGTTCCACCAGGCCTTTTTTCCGCGTTTTTGCGTCGGTGAACGCCCCCTTCTCGTATCCGAACAGTTCGCTTTCGAGCAGAGTTTCCGGAACCGACGCACAGTTGATCTCCATAAACGGCCGGGTCTGTTCGTGACTGCACTCATGAATGGCCCGGGCGACCAGTTCCTTGCCCACGCCGCTTTCGCCGGTGATAAGGATCGTGTTCGCCTTGCTCTGACCTATTTTCTGGATCTTGTCGAAAATCTCGACCATCTGGGCGCTCTGTCCAATAAACTGTTTGAAGAAATTGCGTCCGGTGTTGCCCGATTTCAGGTACGCAATCTCGTTCTTCAGTTGGTGAGTTTCGAGGGCGTTTGTGATCGTCACCCTCAGTTTTTCCAGGGAATACGGCTTCAGGATGAAATCGTACGCCCCGCCTTTCATCGCCTCAACGGCCGTTTCGACCTCACCATAAGCGGTCATCATGATCACGGGGATCGACGGGTCTTCACGTTTTACTTCGTTGAGGACATCGATGCCACTGCCATCGGGCAGCTTCATGTCGAGGAGCAGAAGGTCCGGGGACTTTTCCCTGAAAAGCCTCAGTCCCTGGCTTGCGTTTTCGGCGTCGACCACTTCGTAGTTTTCACTAAGCGCTTCGTTCAGCGACCACCGGATTGTTTTTTCGTCGTCTACTATCAGGATCGTTTTCGGCATTGAAACTCCCTTTTAATTTCAGCTCGCCCGATTGTCCAGTTCACTCGATTCGTGCTGGGGCAACCGGATCGAAAACCGGGTGCCCGCTTTCAGAAAATCGCAATCGATGGAACCCTGGTGTTCCTCCATGATATGCTGGCTGATCGCCAGCCCCAGTCCCGTCCCCCTCGTTTTGGTCGTTACAAACGGATCGAACAGGCTTTCGCGCACTTCCCTGGGCACGCCCGGACCGGAATCGACCACGTCGATACAAAGCGTTTTGGCGTATGAAGGTTCGCGGGGTTCCTCTCGTTTCACACCCACCACGACCTTGTCCCCGTCATTGCAGGCCTGCACCGCGTTCATGACGACGTTTAATATAACCTGCGTCAGCTGACCCGCGTCGGCTTCACAGTACGCCGTCCCGATATTCTTTT
>CAYUDF010000222.1:0-5696 GCA_964443465.1 uncultured bacterium | reverse complement strand
GCTTCGCGGATGGCGGCAAACATCTCCGCCTGTTTGACGGTGTCGATCCCCAGGTCGGCTTCGAGGTCCAGTTCCGGATCGAGCATGTCAACCGGATACCCGGTCTGTTTCGCGATTACTTCCAGTACGGTCTTTTTGACGCCGTCATCTTCCTGTGTATCTACGACCGCCGGGCTCTCCACGGCCACCTCGGCGGACGCCACGGTTGATCCAGCTTCGATGGCCTGCGGCGCGAGGTCCGGACGCCGGTCATAAACAAACTGAATCGTATGCGCCAGCGTAGGAAAATCCCGGAGCTTGATACTTTCGTCGCGTGGTATGTCGTAGGCTTCGCGGATGGCGGCAAACATCTCCGCCTGTTTGACGGTATCGATACCCAGGTCGGCTTCGAGGTCCAGCTCCGGATCGAGCATGTCAACCGGGTACCCCGTCTGTTCGGCGATAACTTCCAGCACTTTCTGTTTAACACCATTGTCGTCGTCGGAAACCGCCGCGGCCGGTGCCACTGTTGTTGCGGGTTCCGCAGGTTTTTCCGCGGTCGCTTCCGGGGCGGCCGCCGGTTTCAGATCCGGGCGACGGTCATAGACAAACTGAACGGTGTGCGCCAGCGTGGGAAAATCCCTGAGCTTGATACTTTCGTCGCGCGGGATGTCATACGCTTCGCGGATGGCGGCAAACATCTCCGCCTGCTTGACGGTGTCGATCCCCAGGTCCGCTTCCAGATCCAGTTCGGGATCGAGCATGTCGATCGGATATCCAGTCTGCGCGGATATGACTTCCATAACCCGCAGCTTGACCGGATCGTCGGCCGCCGCCGACTCCACGGGTACGGCAGATGGTGGCGCTGTCGTCGTTTCGATCGTATCCGCCACGGCCGTCTCCGTATCCGCCGGTTTTTTCAGATCGGGACGTTTATCGTACACAAACTGGACGATATGAGCCAGCGTCGGAAAGTCCCGGAGCTTAACAGTTTCATCGCGCGCGATATCGTAAACTTCGCGAATGGCGGCAAACATCTCCGCCTGCTTGACCGTATCGATCCCCAGGTCCGCTTCCATATCCAGCTCCATATCCAGCATGTCGGACGGGTAACCAGATATTTCCGCGACCAGATCCATTACTTTCACCTGTACCGGATCCACCGGGGCGGCTTTAACCGGCGCGGGGCCGGCAGGTGCCACGGCAGCCGGCTGAGGCGACTCGACAGCAGGTGCCGTTACGGGCTTCATTGCGGGTGATGATTTTTCCACCGCGGGCGAAACCGGTGTCGCCGATTTGGCGACCGGTCCCTGGTCCTTGACCCGCAGGTTCCTTTTGACCAATTCGAGTTCCGGTGTTTCATAACCGGTAGACTCTTTCAGCCATTGCCGCCACGCCGCTTCATCGGTGATCCGGTACTTGTAACCCAGTTCTCCGATGGGTTGCCGCTGACCGGTGGGTGAAGGAATCCAACGGAACAACGCCATTCCGATCTGGGACCCAAATCCGGCTGCGAGACGCAGCGCGTACTTTACCGGGTAGTGTCCGCCCTTCGACAGGTTCAACTGACCCAGTTCGGGGTCCACTTCCTTGAAATTCGGCACAGGCGGTACGATTCCAGTTTCCAGTATCTTGACAGCCACTGTCTCCTCGATACCCACACCCATCGGATGCCCGGTGAAACCCTTTGTGTTGGCCATCACGATCTTGTCTGTCGATTCGCCGAACACCTTGCGGAGCGCGTGGACTTCAGCCGATGCGCTACCCCCACGCGCCGGTGTGTACGTCTCGTGGGATACAAACACCGTCTCCGCTGCTATCTGGTGGCGGTCGATTCCCCACTGCTGTTCGGCATCCGAAATCAGGTTTTCCATAATCTGGCACATGTGATCGATATCCAGCCGGGTACCGTGGAACGCGCTGTTCGCGGCGGCCGATGCGAGCATTTCGCAGATCGGCTGGATTCCCCGCTGCCTCGCGGCATCGCCGTCTTCCAGGACCAGCGCTGCCCCGCCCATTCCCACGATCAGCCCGTGGCGTCGCCGGTCAAACGGTACCGCGGCATCTTCCACTTTTTCGTCCGTCGCCGCCGCGCCCGACGCCACAAATCCCGCGCCGAACCATTCCATCAGATTGTCTGTTGTGATATTGTCCGCCGAGATCACCACTACGCGTTTACACCTTCCAGCGTTAATCCAGTCCCTGGCGGTCGCAGCCGCCTGGCCGGCGCTGGCACACGCGGAATTCGTCTGCGTGTTGGGACCGCGTGCGCCGATATATTCGGCAAACTGCGAATGGCCCATGGCCAGCACCCTCAACAGAAAGCGCCGGTCGAACTGATACGGGTTCTTTTCGATGGTGTCACGGAGAGCGGCGATCCGCTTGTCGATTTCCGCAACGGCCTCGCCCGATGTGGAATTCTGCTGGAGTGACAGACGCAGGTCTTCCAGGTCCGCCAGTTGTGTACGCCGCGTCCGGTCTTCGTGGTAGCCGGTGATCTGTTCGGCAAACGAGTCGAGACCCGGAAAGGCTGATGCAAAAATAACCCCGGTTTCATCGCGCATGCTTTCGGGCAACCGCCACCGGTCGGGCAGCTTGGTCCCCGTTGTGGTTGTTTTGTAGTGCATGACCAACGGAATTCCCGCGTCACGAAGCGCGTCGATACCGGCCGCAACCGCCAGACGGGTTGAGGAATCCAGCGCCGGCAACCGTTCTTCAGAAAAACCGAATTCTTCGACTAGATCGATCTCGCCTCCCCTGGCCGCCAGTTTGATCACGTCGGCTGTATCGTTGATCGTTTCGAAACTGGCTTCTCCATCTTTTGTTTTTACCAGCCGCAGGATATTTTTGTCGGCCATCGCTTCCTGAATATCGTTCGGTATTGAACCGATAAACTGCTGGCCGTTCAGAATCCGTTCGATGTTTTTGTCGTCGAACACGCGCTCTACTCCGGGCAGACCGAGTGACGCGCCGGTAACCACCACACCTCCCGTACCGGTAGACGGACGTCCCTCGGTATACACATCCATGGCGCGGTCCAGAAACTCGGTAAACATACGGCCGAGTTGTACGTGTTTATCTTCGCCGGCACCCGCGGACGGACGGATCACCGGTGCCGGTGTCGTGCTGACCTCGGGAGTAATCGAAGCAGCGGCCGCCGGCCACTCGCTTACCCTTTCCTCCGCTTCGCCGATACCGAATCCGGCCGCGTACAGTCCGCACAACGCCTGGTTAAAAGATTCGACGTCGCCGATCCGCGGGTGATTGGTAAAAAGCGTCACCGCGTCGTCCCTGTCACCCACCACATCCGTCGCAAAACCGTACAGCGCCCGTTTCGGACCCAGTTCTATGAACACCCTTACGCCCTCGTCGTACAGCCTGTTGAGCCCGGTGACAAACTTGACCGGTGAAGCGACCTGGTTCGACAGAATGTCCACCATTTCGCCTTTCACATCAGGACCGGTTGGATAAAAATCGCCGGAAATATTGGCGATAATCGGTATCTCCGGAGACTTGAGACCCAGGCCATTCAGTATATCCCCCAGTGAATCCGCCGCCGCAGCAACAATCCGGGTGTGGAATGCGTGGCTGACCTGGAGCTGAACACAGGTGTAACCCGCATCCTTGATCTTGACCATCGCGGCCTGCACGGCATCGCTGGCGCCGCCGATCACCGCTTCTTTTTTGCTGTTGATGTTGGCCACCACAACGTAACCATCTACGGTATCCAGCATTTTCTGAATTTCCTCGATCGGTCCCCACGCCGCCGCCATCTGGCCGTTATCGTCGACGGACGCCTCTGTCATCGCATTGCCCCGTGCGCTGACCGCGTACAGGCCGTCGGCGAACGGCAGCGCTCTGGAAGCAACCAGTGCCCCGTATTCGCCAAGGCTGTGTCCCATGACCATGTCCGGCTCGATGCCGTAAGCTCTCAAAAGGCGCGTCAGCGCCCATTCGGTGGCGAGTACAGCGGGTTGGGTAATTTCGGTTTGTTTAAGCGCCTCGTGCGCTTCGGCTACTACTTCTTCGTTGGTTGGATCAACAAAAATGTATTCGGTAAGTTTTTTCTTGAGATGGGGCGCCATGACGCGATCGGCTTCGGCGTACGTGTCACCAACGATCGGTTCGATGTCCTTCAGGTCACGCAGCATGTTGACATACTGGGACCCTTGCCCCGTAAATAAAAACGCCACCTTCGGCGCAGTTCCGCGCCCGATGTGGATTCCTTTGGCCCGCAAAGCCTTCCAGCGTCCAGCCTGATTGTCCTCCAGCGCAATCAGCGCCTGTTGCGTTTTTTTAGCCAGTTCTTCGGCGTCACCGTAGTCGATGGCAACCCGCACCGGAGCGCTGAGATCAGACTGCTTCGGAGCCCCGACCGGCGGTGCGACGCCGGCTTCCGCCTGTTTCAGGACTTTTTCCAGGCGCTGCTTGATCGCCGCTTCGTTCGAGTCGCCGACAACTATCGCGCCGCGCAACGGCGCTTTGGCCGTCCGCGCTGAAGCGACCATACCGGTGCCTTGTGAAGATCCATCACCGGGCATGTAAAACGATTTCGTTTTTTCTTCGAGCTTGAGTCGACCTGGAATGTACTCTTCCACCACAAGATGAAAGTTGGTCCCGCCGAAACCGAACGAACTAACCCCTGCCCTGCGAACACCGTTTTCGTTCGCCGGCCATTCTCTTAACTCGGTGTTGACTTTAAACGGCGAGGTACTCCAGTCGAGGCCCGGATTCGGTTTGTGAAAATTGATGCTGGGCGGCAGCACTTTTTCATGCAGCGACATTGCCACTTTGAACAGACCTGCCGCTCCCGCGGCCCCCTTCAGATGCCCGACGTTCGATTTCACAGATCCGATGTGCAACGCTCCAGGCGCCAGGCCAAATTCGTTGAACGCTTCGGACAGACTCACGAGCTCGGCGGCGTCACCGACCGCCGTGGACGTTCCGTGCCCTTCGATCAAGTCACCTGCACTGGGGGAAAGCCCCGCATTTTTCCAACCTCTCAGAACGGCCAGTTTCTGTCCGACCGGATTCGGCGCCGTGATCCCCTTGCCCTTGCCATCACTCGCCCCACCGATGCCCCGTATGACCGCGTAGATCTTGTCGCCATTGCGTTCTGCGTCCTCCAGGCGTTTCAACAGGAATAACGCAGCCCCCTCACCCATGACAAAACCATCGGCGCCATCCGCGTACGGCCTGGAACCGGTGGCCGACAACGCACCGATCTTGCAGAATTTCACAAATATTGACGGCGCCATGTTGGAATCGACACCTCCGGCCACCACGGTATCGAAATCGTGATTTTTCAACCCTTCGAGCGCGGAGCTCATCGCCGCCAGCGCTGACGCACAAGCGGCGTCCGTGGTGAAGTTGGGTCCCCGGAAATTGAATAACGCCGCAATCCGCCCGGCCACGATATTGGCCAGTTCGCCCGGCATCGTGTCTTCGTTAATATCCGGCAGCCGCTCCTGCACCCGCGTGCGCGTTTCGTTAACGATTGTGTCCCGAACGTCTTCGGGCAGGTTTGCGAAACTGGGGGAATCCTTCATGGCGCTAGCGACTTCAGGAAACAGGGCCCGGGCTGCTGTAAACAGGTGCTGGTCGCCGCCCATCGCGTTGCCGAGAATGACGGCCGTCCGTTCGAGGTTAAGTAGGCGTTCCGGGTAACCGTAGTCCGCCAGAAGTTCGCGGGTCGCAACGATGCCCCACTTCTGGGT
>CAYUDF010000221.1:0-5730 GCA_964443465.1 uncultured bacterium | reverse complement strand
ACCGGGATTGTCGCCCAATCCAACTTCTTTCAGCGTTTCGTCTATCGCTTCCGCTTTGTCGAGCGAGTCGTCGTACACAAAACGCAGTTCGGGAGAATTGCGCATCTTCAACCCGTCGCCCACCGACTTACGCATAAAACTCTTGGCGCTCTCCAGGCCCTTGTGTGTTTCTTTCCGGACTTCTTCGTTCCCCATGACCGAATAGTGCACCTTCGCCGAAGTCATATCGGACGACACGCGCACGGCAGTAATGGTCACCAATCCCACGCGAGGATCCTTGATGGATCCCAGCAGCAACTCCCCGAGGATCTCTTTTATCGTTTCGTTGATCCTCGCGATTCTGTATGACGGTTTTCCCATGATTCAGCAATATTCCTGATAAGTTTCAGTGATTTCGACCCGGTGTTCTCTTTCGATGAATCCAAGCACCTTGTCGCAGCACCCGTCGACGGTTTTCCTGTCTACACCTACCGTGCAGGCCGCGATACGCGATCGTTGCCACTTGTTATGATGGTCGATCTCCGCAACCGACACGTTGAACTTCCGCCGCAGTCGCGTTTTCAGACTGGACAATACATACCGTTTTTCTTTGAGCGAAGAACAACCCGGAATGAGAAGATCAACGGTGAGCAGTTTCGCGACCATCGGGGATTTTCGGATCTGGAAGATCCGTTCCGTTAGACTACGCGTGCCTTTTCTTCTACAACAAACGCTTCGATGATGTCCGATTCCTGAATGGTATCGAAACCGGAGAGTCCTATGCCGCATTCAAAATTCTCGGCGACCTCTTTGACGTCGTCCTGAAACCGTTTCAAAGAAACTATTTTACCCTCAAACACGACGTCTTCCCCGCGATACACACGGGCGTTGGCGTTACGTTCGATAGTGCCTGCCACAACCATCGATCCCGCCACCAATCCCATTCGCGACGCGCGGAAAATCTTGCGGACCTCTGCTTTGCCCAGGACGCGTTCGACAATCACCGGCTCAAGCATACCTTTCATCGCGTCGTAAACATCTTCCAGGGCTTCGTAGATAATCTCGTAACGCCTTATCTCGATGCCCTTTCTTTTGGCGAGTTCCTTGGCTTTTGGCGCGATGCTGGTGTTAAAGGCAATGATGACCGCGTTTGACGTACTGGCAAACACCACATCGGACTCGGTCACCGTGCCGACGCTGGCATCGGCGATCTTTACCTTGATCTCCTCGAGTACCATCGGAGAAAGGCTGTCGGAGAGCGCTTCCACCGATCCGTTGGTGTCGCCCTTGAGAATAATATTGAGTTCCTTGACCTCTCCCTGCTGAATCTGTGCGTACAGATCTTCGAGGGTGAGCGGTTTGGGGGGCTGGTGCTCGCGGGAACGAATCGCTTCCTGCCGCTTGACGCTGATTTCGCGGGCTTCCCGGTCGTTCTTGACCGCGATGAATGAATCGCCCGCCTGCGGCACGCCGTTGAATCCAAGAACCTGAACGGGCTCCGAAGGACCGGCTTTTTTGATCCGTTTACCCTTGTGATCCAGCAACGAACGAACTTTCCCGTATTCGCTGCCCACCACAAACACATCTCCGATTTCAAGTGTGCCCTGCTGGACAAGAACGGTACACAGGATACCGCGGCCTTCTTCTTTTTTTGATTCGATCACAACACCCTGGCAACGGCTGCTCGGATCCGCTTTGTACTCCTGCAATTCGGCCTGCAAAAGGATCATTTCGAGCAACTTGTCAATCCCGTCACCCGTTTTTGCCGATACTTCCGATTCGACGACTTCGCCACCGAAACTCTCAACGGCGACACCGTGTTGTGAGAGCTGCTGCCTGACGTTGTCGGGATTCGCGCCGGCCAGGTCCATCTTGTTGATCGCAACCACCATCGGAACGCCCGACGCCTTGGTGTGGTTGATCGCTTCCTGGGTCTGGGGCATAACGCCATCGTCGGCGGCAACAACCAGCACCACAATATCGGTACACTGGGCGCCGCGCGCACGCATCGCTGTAAACGCTTCGTGGCCCGGTGTGTCAATAAACGTAATGTTACCCGAGGGTGTTTCGACTTCGTAGGCGCCAATGTGCTGGGTGATACCACCCGCTTCACCGTCTACAACTTTTGTATGACGAATGTAATCCAGAATTGATGTTTTGCCGTGGTCAACGTGGCCCATGATGGTTACCACCGGCGCGCGTGGCCGGAGTTTCGCGGGGTCAATCTGGGCTTCTTCGAGTAACCTTTTTTCGCCGTATACAGCTTCAATTTCAACGACGCGGCCGAGCGCTTCCGACACCAGCTCGATGACATCCTTGTCCATTTCCTGGGTAGTTGATGTCTCTATACCCATTTCCTCACAACACGCCATGATATCGTCGACGGGCATTCCCAGGGCGTCTGCAAGCGCAGAAACAGATGACTTGTCCTGCACCTGTACAGGCTGCAGATCCGCATCACTTTCATCGGTATCCCGTGTTTTGCGGCGCTTTGTTTTGCGTGTTGTCTCCAGCTTGGCGAGGGTTCTCCTCACGCTTTCGCGCACCGCTTTCCGCTGCGCCTCGAGCTCGGCGGGTGTTTTACGGCCCTTGTGCTTGCGGGGCGGGGGACCCGCTTTCTTTTCCGGGCGGCCGTGCGGTTTTTTATCCGTTTTAGGCGGCGCGGCTGGAGCCGCACCCTTCTTCTCGCTTTTCGGCCGGGTTTCGGGGCGTTTTTTCCCGCCCTCACCGGGGGACTTTTTATCTGCTGCTGCGGGCGCTGTTGAGGCGCCAGCGGCCGCCGGTTTCGCTTTTCCCGGCTCGGGCTGTTTGGGCTCGACCTTCGGCAGTTGGACCACCGCAGATTTTACGGCCTTGGCAGCCTTCTTTTCTTCGGCTGCTGCCCTGGCTTTTGCTTCCGCTTCTTTTCTTTTTTTCGCAAGTTCGGGATTCTTCGCTTCTTCTGCTAGCCTGGCAGCCTGCCTGGCCGCTTTAATCTTGGCGGCTTCGCCGAGCGTTTTTTCCTTGAGTATGGACTGAACCCGCGACTTGGGCTTGACGGGAGCTTCGGCCGTCTCCTGGGCCTTTGCTTTGACTTTCGCCTTGGCCTTTGCTTTTGCCTTGGCTTTTACAGTCGCCTTGGCAACTACCTTGGCCTTTACATCAGATGTATCCGCTGAGTTTTCGGTCTCGTCTTTGGTTTTCTTTTTGGGCTCGTCGACCTTGCGCAGCCTCACCTTGGCTTTCAGCTTGGCTTTGGTCTTGGTTTTGGTGACTGCTTCAACTTTGGCTCTTGTGGAGGTTTTCGCCTTCTTTTTTGCCTTTGCCTTTTTCTTGGCCGGCGAAGACCAGTTGAAGTGTCTTTCCAGCGCTGCCAGCATGTCGTAGTCCACCATGCCCATGTGGTTGGTGACTTCGTAGCCCGCGTTCCGGAGCAACTGAATCAATTCGTCGTTTCCGACGCTATATTTTTTTGCGAGTTCGTGAATCCTCATTATGGATTATCTGCCGTAAGGTCCCGCGCGCTATACCAGCTGCCGGTGCGCCGAAACTCATTCTGCAGTATCTTTTCCCTTCTCCAGTTGCTCTTCCTCTGCTCCCTCAGGCTGCGGTTCGGCCGTTTCGCTCGTTTCGGCGTCGGGAGTTTCTGTGGTTTCCGCCTCGTCCGTTTCAGGTTGTTCTTCACTTGTGTCGGTGAACAACATCTCTTCGGTCAGCTGTGGCGGTGTGCTTTCGGAGTCTTCGTCGGCCTCAAGCACACTCTCGTCGAACAACGGCTTCTCCTGTTCTTTCTCTCTTACGCGCTCTTCGTTCTCTTTGCGAATCAGATCTTCCAGCGCGAGATCCAGCTCTTTTACCGTTCCCTCGGCGGTGATCAACAACTTCTCAAGAGATTTGGGGCCGAGACCCGGCAATTCGAGCAATTTTTCCGTTGGTGTTTTCACAAGCTTCTGAACGGAATTTACGCCGATGGTTTTGAGTTTTTCCGCCATTTTCTCCGTCACACCAACCATTTCCACGATCGGCATCAGCAACTGCTCCTGCAGGCGCTCGCGCTGCTCGTGATCCCTCGAAGAAACCAGTTCGATCTGCCAGCCGGTCAGACGCGAGGCGAGCCGCACGTTCTGTCCGTCCTTGCCGATCGCGAGTGAAAGCTGGTCCTCCTCGACCATCACCAACACCGCTTTTTCCTCGCTGTTCACACGAACCGCCGCGATTTTTGCCGGAGACAACGCCCTCGATACAAACGCGGAAATATCATCGTTCCAGGGAACGATATCGATCCGTTCGCCGCTGAGTTCGTTGACAACGGCCTGGACCCGCGAACCCTTCATGCCGACACACGCACCCACTGCATCCACCCGGTCATCACGCGAATATACGGCGATCTTGGATCTCCCGCCCGCTTCGCGGGCCACACTCTTGACGTCGATCAACCCCTCGTAGATCTCCGGAACTTCCTGGGTAAACAGGGTCTTCAGAAACTCGGTACTGGTCCGCGACAAAGTGATCATGGGTCCCTTGGCATCCTTGTCCACCTTGACGATGCACGCCCGGATCGAAGAACCCTGGTTGTAACGCTCCCGTCGAATCTGCTCTTTTTTCGGCATGGTCGCTTCGGCGTTGCCCAGGTTCACCAGGATACCGCTGCGATCGATCTGCTGCACGCTGCCCGACACGATTTCGCCGACGCGGCTTTCGTATTCGTCAAATATGCGATCGCGATCGAACTCGCGAATCTTCTGCATGAGAATCTGTTTTGTAATCTGTATCGCGTTACGGCCAAACTCGTCGAAGGGAATGTACAGTTCGATGGTGTCCCCTACCTCCGAACCCTCGACGTACTCCTGCGCTTCCTGGATACTGAGCTGCGTACTGTCGTCCTCCACGTCCTTGACGACTTCCTTGACCAGGTACAGTTCGATGTTTCCCTTGCCGTCCTCTTCAATGCGGACCTCGGCATTGGCCCCGTATTTTTTCCTCGCCGCTGATGTAAAACCCGCGGTGAGCGTTTCCATCAATAATTCCCGGTCAATACGCTTTTCGCGGACCAGCTGGTTAAATGCATCGGCGAAATGGACACTCATTTCTGATCACCCTTGTTTTTTCCGGTGCGCCCCGATTTTTCGGAACGTTTGGCGCGTTTCTCACGCCTCGTTTGTTTCTGTTTTTTATCGATCTTGTATTCCCGACCCACCAGAGAAGCTTTCAGCACCTTCTCCAGTACTATTTCCACTGTATCGCCGTCATCAACTTCGAGTATCAACAAACCATCACTACAGGAACGAATCCGGCCTGTATACGTAATTTTTTGCGAACCGTCTCGCGTCTGTACGTTTGCCGATTCACCCGCAAATTGCTGGAAGTGCTCGGCGGTTGCCAGCGGCCGGTTGCTTCCCGGCGACGACACCTCCAACAGATACCGGCCTGCAAACGGGTCCCGGTCTTCCAGCAGAATCCCGATGGTCCGGCTGACCAGCGAACAGTCTGAGATGCTGACTCCACCCGGTTTGTCTATATAAAGCCTCAAAACCGGGCTTCTCGAATTGCCCGCAATTTCCAGTTTGACACACTCGAATCCGAGTGTTTCAATCTCCGGCACGACAAACCCTTCTAACTCGTTATTTTTCATGGTGTTATGAATTATACCAGAAAGCTCTGTGCCGGCGGTTCGGTCGGTCAAGGCAATAAAAAAAGCGGGCCACCCAGCCCACTTCTTCACCCGGTGATATGTAACACAATCAACGGCCCCACGCAAGCGCGAATTGGGGC
>CAYUDF010000220.1:0-5753 GCA_964443465.1 uncultured bacterium | reverse complement strand
AACTACGGATCCTCAACCATCGGCGGGGGCAAGCGCTGGCTGGTAGAATATGTGTCGGCCAATCCCACTGGTCCGTTGGTCATCGTTTCCGCCCGTGCGGCGGCCGTCGGATATGCAATCGTCAACCTTCTGAAGTTCGCCGGTTTTGATACGGAAGGCGAATACTACGTAAACGATTACGGTGGTCAGGTCGCGGCGCTGGAAGAAAGTTTCAGGTATCGCCTGAGGGAACGGTTCGATCTGCTGGACCCGGGCGAAGAGATTGGCGCTTATCCGGGTTCGTATTTGAAGGAAATCGCCGACCGGGCGCCCGAAGATTCTGCCCGCAAGTTGCTCGAAGGTGGCGAGCCCGGCCCCGGGCGTTATGCGATCGAAACGATCCTTTCGGGTATCAACGAGGACCTCGGTGTTTTCGGTGTGGAGTTTGACAACCAGTTTCTGGAATCCACACTTCATCCGGACGCCGTCCTGTCAGCCTACGATTATTTTGTAGAGAAGGGCGCCACATACGAGCAGGATGGTGCTGTTTTTTTCCGTTCGACCGATCTCGGGGACGACAAGGATCGTGTTCTGCGGAAGAGTGACGGCGCTCCCACGTATTTCACCGCCGATATCGCCTATCACAGGGATAAATTTGAGCGGGGATTCGAGAAGGCGGTTGACCTGCTGGGTCCGGACCATCACGGCCACGTGGCGCGCATGAAGGCGGCGATGTCCGTTCTGGGGGCGGGTTCCGACTGGCTGGACGTTTTGATCGTCGGCTGGGTACGCCTGCTTGAAGACGGCAAGCCGGTTGGTATGAGCAAGCGTAAGGGTGAGTTTGTAACACTGAATGATCTTGTGACGGACGTGGGCGCGGACGTGGCAAAATATTTCTTTTTGATGCGGCGGGCCAACTCGCCACTCGATTTTGATCTCACGCTCGCGAGAAAACAGTCGGATGAAAATCCGGTTTATTACGTCCAGTACGCTCATGCGCGGATATCGAGCGTAACCAGATTTGCGAAGGAACAGGGATTCGTTATCGAACCGGATAACCAGCACCTGGATCTGCTCACGGCGCCGGCGGAACGCGAACTGATGTTACTTCTTTTTTATTTTCAGCACGTGATAGAAGGAGCCGCGGTCAGCATGGAACCCCATCGGTTGACCACCTATGCGCAGGAACTGGCTACGGCTTTTCACCAGTTTTATCACGAATGCAGGATTGTCTCCGACGACAAAAATCTTACTTCGGCGCGGTTGCTGCTCGCCGAAGCCACACGTCAGGTATTAAACAACACACTCGGTCTGCTGGGTGTCAGCGCGCCGGCGAGTATGTAAACAACAGGACCGTAAAGAGGACTGAAATGAACAAAGACAATAACAGGGAAAAATTGCTGATAGTGGGTTCTGTGGCGTTTGACTCGGTAGAAACGCCCGCCGGCAAGACGGACATGGCGCTGGGCGGGTCCGCCAGTTTTGCCTCAATAGCGGCGAGTTACTGGTGCACACCTCTGGCCGTCGGCATTGTCGGCGACGATTTTGGCGAGAACCACTTTGAGAGATTTGCCTCCCACGGCGTTGACACGCGTGGCATTGAAAGAGTTGCGGGTAAAACCTTTCATTGGAAGGGCCGTTATCACGATGATTTCAAGGGGCGCGATACGCTGGAGACCGCGTTAAACGTTTTTGAATCATTTGATCCCGATATTCCGGACGAATACAAATCCGCGCGTTTTGTTCTTCTGGGCAATATAGATCCCGTGTTGCAGTCCCGTGTGCTCGACCAGACGGGGAAAGCAGACCTTGTGGCGATGGACACCATGAACCTGTGGATCGACATCGCGCGTGAACCGCTGGAAGCCGTACTCAAACGTGTCGACCTGTTGTTTATTAATGACGAAGAAGCGATGCAACTGACCGGACAAAGTTCGGTGCTGGGTGCGGCGAATCAGATCAAGGGGATGGGCCCGAAATATATCGTAATCAAACGCGGTGAATTTGGAGCGTTGCTGTTCGGCCCGGAACGTTGCCTGTCCGTTCCCGCGGTGCTCCTCGAAAGTTTTGTGGATCCGACCGGAGCGGGGGATTCGTTCGCCGGCGGGTTTATGGGATACCTGGCCGAGGCCGGTACGGTCAACTATGAGTCACTCGCAAAAGCGCTGATCATCGGTACCGTGATTGCGAGTTTTTCGGTTGAATCGTTTTCTGTAGATGGGATCTGCGATCTGGACCAGACGAAAATCTCGCAACGCAGAGACCAGTTGGAAGACATGATCAGGTTTTAGTCTGTAAAAGCTTTTTAGTGAAGCTTCTCACGAATTGTGGTATAATAGCGCTTTCTCAGCACACCGGGGCAATTACCCCGCCGGTATCCCGGCGGGTTTAAACGAATGGCACAACAACAGTTTACGCCGGATGAGATCAGTAAGGCTGAGGTGACGGTGGGGCGGATCAAGGGGGTCGAGGCGTGCAGGATCTCAACCGATGAACAAGGTATAGTCACCGAAGTCCACGTCGTCGCATCCTCTGACAAACCAGCCAGATTGATCGCGCGCGATGTCGAATCGTGTTTGAAGGCAGAGATGAATATGGACGTCGACCACCGAATAATCGGTGTTGTGATGTTCGATTCGCCTGAGCCGGATACTCCTGTGGAAGAGCCGCCGATGGTCAGCCAGGGTCCCGATACTTCCTCCATTCCTGAGACTTCGGTAGTTGCCGCGGTTCCGGAAGAACCCGTTCTGGAATTTCCGGTCGAAGAATACGCTTCACGGTTTGCCTTCAATAGCGTAACCCTCTTTATTTCCCACGATGGTACACGGGCAGAGGTCGAACTGAGCCGGGACGACGTCGCTGCCTACGGCAAATCAGATTCCAGCAGACCCGGCCGCTCCCCGTTTTTTGAGATCGCCGATGCCACGCTAAACGCTGTGTCAGAATTCCTTGACGAAACTACGAGGCTATGCTTAGGTGATGTGCGACGCGTTGCTGTCGATGACACTCACGTAATCGTAGCAAAGGTCGATCTCGTTACCGCCCGCGACCGCAAGAGCCTTGCCGGTGCCTCGGTGATCGCCGGAAACGAGAACCAGACAGTCGTGTTTGCCACACTGAACGCAGTAAATCGGGTTCTCGGAAAGCTGAATTTCAAAAGCGCGGTCGAGTACAAAATCAGATAGATGTGAAGAATGCTCCTCTGAACGTTCCGATCTCCTTCAAGATCTTTTACGTAGTCTTTATCGTCTTCGGGTTCGCCTTCTTTGCCCACCTGATGCAGGATTTTCCTCTGGCGCATTTCAGAGAGATCCTGCTGTTTATCGCTCTCATAATTATTGCCGACACGGCGCAGATCACACTGCCGAGAGGTGGCGCGTCGATCTACGCGTCCAGCCCGATCGACCTGGCTGCCATCGTGCTTTTGGGACCGGCGGCAATCGCGCTTATCGAGGCGGTCGCGTCGTTTTTTACGGAAATTTTTATTCAGCGCAGACCGGCGATGAAAATCGCGTTTAATGTCCCTCTACTGATCGTCACGGTAGGCGCCGCGGGATTGGCCTATCATGCGTTCGACCCCGCGTGGAAAACGCCGGACTCCTGGCGATTCCTGGTGCCGCTGACGGTCAGCGGTATCGTTTATTACGTTGTCAATACGTTGTCCATCAGCACGGTTATCGGGTTGAGCGCGAGAAAAAGTCCGCTCTCGATATGGAAACAGAATTATATGTGGACGTTCTTTCACGTCTTCGCTTTTATTCCGCTGGGCGCGATAATCTCGCTGGTTTACGTGAGTCACGGTCCCTGGACGATGCTGTTGTTTGTGGTGCCGATATTTCTGGCGCGTTACAGCTTCAAGCTGTACGTCGATATGAAGGAAGCCCACATCAACACAGTGGCTGCGCTCACATCGGCCATTGACGCAAATGATCCCTTTACACATGGCCATTCTTACCGGGTGTCCCGGTATGCTCTACGGCTCGGTAACGCGATGGGGCTTTCGTCGCGGGACCTTGAGATACTGGAATACGGTGCGCTGCTTCACGACATCGGTAAAATCGCGATTCAGCACGACATTCTGCTGAAACCGGGGCGTTTGTCTGAGCAGGAGTTCCTCACCCTGAAGCAACACCCCACGCTGGGTGCGGACATCGTTGAAAACCTGAAGTTCCTGAAGGAAGCGGCCGTTCTGGTGCGTTATCATCACGAGCAGCCCAACGGCCGGGGATATCCCGACGCGCTGGAGGGAGACGAGATCCCCGTTGGCGCCCGGATTATACTGGTCGCCGATGCGTTTGACGCCATGACCTCCGATCGACCGTACCGAAAGGGACTGCACGTCGACAAGGTAATTGAACAGTTTGAAGAATACGGCGGTGAGCAGTTCGATCTGGAAATCGCCAACCTCGCAACAACGTTGATCAGGAGTGGCCGATTCGCCCTGATAGTTGAGACGGATTCGACGACCGCTATTTACGAATCTCTCCGGGAAAGGTTATAATCGAACACCGGGAGTTTATTGCAGGAGAGTAACGATGAAGTATGAAGAATCAGGTGTAAACATCGACAAGGCCAACGAGGCCACCCGATCGATATCCGGGTTCGTAAAATCGACATGGGGCAAAAACGTGTTGTCGGAGATCGGCCATTTTGGTGGCCTTTTCCGGGTACCGCAGGAATTCAAAGATCCGGTCCTGGTGAGCAGCATGGACGGTGTCGGCACAAAGATCATGGTTGCGCAGAAAGCCGGGCGATACGATACCGTCGGTCAGGACCTGGTAAACCATTGTACGGACGATATCCTGGTGCAGGGCGGCAGGCCCCTGTTTTTTCTTGACTATATGGCTGCCGGTACGTTGGAACCTCAAATGGTCGTTGACGTCGTCAAGGGACTGGGTATCGCGTGTGAACAGAACGAGTGTGCGCTGATCGGGGGCGAAACCGCCGAGATGCCGGGACTTTACCACGGTGACGATTTTGATCTGGCCGGTACGATCGTGGGGATTGTTGAACGGTCTCAAATCATCGACGGGTCAAGCATCGGGCCCGGCGATGTGATATTCGCGCTGCCTTCCAACGGGCTGCACACAAACGGTTACTCCCTGGTGAGACACCTGGTTTTTGACGAATTGAAACTGGGCGTAAACGATACGGTCGACGCGTTCGGCTGTACGGTTGCGGACGAGTTGCTGAAGGTCCACGTATCTTATCTCGGCCCGGTGACAGAATTGTCCAGTAAAGTGGAAGTCAAGGGACTTGCGCACATTACCGGAGGCGGTCTGTACGACAATCTGCCGCGGATACTGCCGGAAGGCTGCGGCGCCGCCGTTCAAAAGGGTAGCTGGCCGGTGTTGCCGGTGTTTACCTGGCTCCAGGAAAAGGGATCTGTCGCGGACGAAGAAATGTACCGCGTCTTCAACATGGGGATGGGTATGCTGATCGTGGTGGACAAAAGTGAGACAGGCAAGATCCCGGAATCGGCCTGCGGCATGCCGGTTTACCGCGTCGGAGAGATCACGTCCGGTCGCGCGGTGGAAATCCTCTAGTTAGAAGCCTGAAGGGCCGGGCAGGACCACCAGGCCTACTCGATCGACTCCCCCCGAACGATCGGTTGATATCGCTTCAATGTCATAACCCATCGACACGTCGGGCAACATTTCCACCAGCAAATCCTGGCCGATGTCGTACACCAGCAGTTTGTTATTTAAGGCGTCAATCGTGTAGAGGAAATTGATCCCGGGCTGTATCGCCAGGTCGTTCTGGACACCGGCGGC
>CAYUDF010000219.1:0-5773 GCA_964443465.1 uncultured bacterium | reverse complement strand
TGGACGTGGACATCATGGTCTACGACGCCACGGAAGATTGGAACGGCATCCGCGTGGTGGCTCCTCATTTCACGGCGACACGGCAGGGCGACCACCTGACAATCGAACGTGTGTACGACGTTTATAACGAAACATCGCCCCCCGTTACCGCGGCCGGCGAAAACGGCTACTTCCGGTTTCCGGTGCCGGGCGACATGCACGAATTCCACGCTTTGTACGCGTCTTTCGAGGGTATTCCCATCGAACGGCAGCCTGTCGAAACGGCGGACACATCGGCGTTACGCGTAGATTTTCCGATCCGGCCCGGCCTCACCCGTATTGCCATGTCGTACGAGGTGGGTTACCACGACTCGGCTTACCTGCTCAACGAGGTTCTGCTCTACGACATCGAACAGTTCACCGTTTTTGCCACCGACCTCCATATGTCGGTGAGCAGCTCGAGCCACACGATGACGCAGGGCGACGGGGCACATTCTGCGGTCTCCTGGGTTATCGATAACATGAAAAAAGGGGAAAGTCTCAGCATCCAGTTCAGTGGCGGTACCGCGCAGCAGACCTCCTCCGGAGGAGCGCAACCGGTCGTATCAACAATCCCCAACAATACAGAGGGGCTTTCGATCCTGATGATGATCATTCTGGGTCTCGCGCTGGTGGCGTTTATCGCCGTGGCATCGCGTGAACAAAGTGATTCGGGCGCCCGGGCCAAACAACTCGAAGATCATCGCCAGCTCCTCGTGCGCCGGATAGCCAGGCTGGACGACGTGCACGAGTCGGGAGCGGTTCCCGGCGCCGCGTACCATCAAACACGTCTGGAGCTCAAGAATCAGATTGCATCCGTCGTACTGCAACTCAACAAGTTGTCCGGCCGGCGCAAGCGAAAAGAGGGCCAACAGTAAATGACAACCGATACCGTTCTCGTGTGCGACGGCGTCGGCAAGCGGTTCGGTAAAACTACCGCACTTCGTTCCGTTTCTTTTTCAGCGGAACCCGGCGAGTTTCTCACCATTTTTGGCCACAACGGCGCGGGCAAATCCACACTGCTCAACATCATTGCCTCGCTCATATGCTCGTACGACGGAGAAGTGTCTGTTTTCGGCGCCAACCTCCGGAAAGCGGACGAGGATACCCGAAGCTCAATGGGGTTCCTGTCACATGACAGCTTTCTCTACTCCGATCTGACCGCTTACGAAAACCTTCTGTTTTATGCCAGGTTGTACGGCATCCCCGCGCCATCTGATGTTGCCAGCAAGATGCTCGTCAAGATCGGTCTTGAAGCAAAATCGTTTACGGTGGTCCGTGACCTCAGCCGCGGTATGAAACAACGGCTGTCGCTCGGACGCGCGTTTCTACACGGACCCAGATTACTCCTGCTCGACGAGCCTTACACCGGCCTGGACGAAACGGCCTGCGCCAACCTCAACACCATGCTGTCGGAATTCACGGATGGCGGCGGATCGGTGTTGATGACAACTCACGACGTTGACCGGGGGTACCGCGTGGCGGACCGCGTGATGGTTCTCGATCGCGGAAGAATTGTTTTTGAAACACTCACCGCGGAAACCTCGCTGGAAAACTTCCGCGAGCATTATCATAACATCCTGTCAGAGTGACCGGGGAGCAGCAGCCATGTTTCGCGTTATAGCGGCCATACTTTGGAAGGACCTTAAAATCGAGTTGCGTACGCGCGATGCGTTGAGTGCATCTTTTGTTTTTTGTGTCCTGGTGCTGGTCATCTTCAATTTCACTCTCGATCTCACGACAGAAGAAGCCAGGCGCCTCGGCGCCGGTTTCCTGTGGGTGTCGTTTGTATTTGGGGGGATTCTTTCCCTTAACCGTTCTTTCGCGATTGAAAAATCGGAGGGTTGCTCCAAATCACTCATGCTCTCCCCCGCGGACCGCGGCGCTATCTATATGGGCAAATTCCTGGCGAATTTGATCTTTATGATGGTCACCCAACTGCTTATTCTGCCTTTATTTGCCGTCTTTTTTAATATCCCGATCGCCAGCGCGGGTCCTTTGCTCGTGTTGATTTTTCTTCTGGGTTCGATCGGATTTTCATCGGTGGGAACGCTGTTTTCGGCGATGGCCGCCAACACAAGGATGCGCGAACTGATGCTGCCGCTTCTGCTGTTGCCGGTATCGATTCCGGTTCTGCTGGCTGCGGTCGAGACCACCCAGTTTGCGCTGGGAGTGAACGACGAAGCTTCGTTCTGGTTCAAACTCCTGGTGGTATATGATATTGTGTTTGTCACCACATCATTTCTCATCTTCGAATACGCGATGGAGGAATAGCCAATGAAATTGCGTCACTATATCTTACCGGCGCTCGTTTTTGTGGTGATGCTGGCAGCGCTGTATATGGTCGGCTTCTACGCACCACTCGAACGCGAGCAGGGCGTCGTTCAAAAGATTTTCTATTTTCACGTGCCATCGGCATGGGTCGCGTTCTTTGCGTTTTTTGTCGTGTTTGTGTTCAGTTTTCGATACATCGTCAGTCGCGACAAACGATGGGACAACCGCGCCGCCGCGGCCGCCGAAGTCGGCGTGATGTTCTGTACGCTGGTTATCGTCACCGGCCCCATATGGGCCAAACCTGTTTGGGGAATCTGGTGGACCTGGGACGCACGCCTGACCCTCACGCTCGTGCTGTGGCTGATCTATGTCGCATACCTGCTTTTGAGACACTATGTCGCCGGAGCTGAAAAACGCGCGATGCTGTCGGCGATTCTGGGTATCGTCGGGTTTATCGATGTGCCGATGGTGTATTTCGCCATCAGATGGTGGCGCACACAGCATCCGCAACCCGTTATGGGCGGCGGCGGCGATTCCGGGCTGGACCCGAGAATGGCGGCAACGCTGTGGGTGTGCCTTGCCGCGTTCACTCTTGTTTTTACTTATCTTTATCGCATTCGCGCCAAACAATACGACCTCGAAGATGAAATCGAATTGACCCACCAGAAGGCCGACGATCTGGCCGCCGCTACTAAAGGAGAGCTTTCATGACCTGGATGATAGCCGCCTATATGACCATCTGGATCGCCATATTTACATACGTATTTTCTCTGGACCGCAAACAGAGGGCGATGACCCGGGAACTGGATCAACTGAAAACAAAATTGAACAGTTAATCTTCCGGCTGTTGATTTTACTGACCGTTGTGTGTTATTAGGTGGTACACACATGTGAAACTCGTCACATGCAATTATGGGAGTTAAACGATGGACAGTAAAAAATACCCGCGGTACTTATACAACAGAATAAGCATTGTCGGCTTGTTCGTGGCGATTGCTGCAACGGCTGTGTTGCTGTTGTCCCTGGTCGCGCAGGCGTTCCTCGGACACGGCAACCCGTACGTCGGCATTATCGTCTACATGGTGCTGCCGCCGTTTATCATCACCGGTATTATCATGGTGCCGGTGGGAATGCTCCGGCGCTGGAAACACATAAAGAAGTACGGAGACGTCGAAGTCCCGGTCTGGCCATACGTTGACCTCAACAAAAAATCGCACCGCAACGTATTTCTGCTTTTTTCCGCCGGCTCCCTGTTGTTTGTAACTCTCACGATTTTCGGCGGATATCACGCTTTCCATTACACTGAATCGGTTGCTTTTTGTGGTACAACCTGTCACACCGTTATGAAACCGGAACACGTTGCCTACCAGAACTCTCCCCACGCCCGGGTGAGTTGTACGGCGTGTCACGTCGGCAGCGGCGCGAGCTGGTATGCGAAGTCAAAACTATCCGGCGCGTACCAGGTGTACGCGGTAATCGCCGATATTTATCCGCGGCCGATTCCGACACCGGTCAGGAATCTTCGTCCCGCCCAGGAGACGTGTGAACAGTGCCACTGGCCGGAAAAGTTTTATGGCGGGCAGCAGAAACAGTTTAACCACTACATGTACGACGAGAACAACACCCATTGGCCCATCAATCTGACGATCAAAACCGGCGGGGGCAACCCGAGGGCGGGTCAGACGGCGGGCATCCACTGGCACATGAATATTGGCGTCGACGTCCACTACATTGCCCGCGACGAGCGCAGGCAGGACATTCCGTGGATACAGGTAACGGACCGCGACACGGGCCGGCGAACAACGTACGAAGACTCCGGCGACCCGCTGACCGAGGAGGAAGTCAAGACCGCCGTGAAACGGAAAATGGACTGTATGGACTGCCACAACCGGCCCAGTCACAATTACCATTCTCCCGACTACATGATCGACAAGGCTTTGCTGTCGGGCTCCATAGATACCGCCCTGCCGAGTATAAAAAGGCTGGCCGTCGAGGCCATGGATCAGGAATACCAGACAGAAGATGAAGCCTTCAGGGAAATCGCCAACTATATCGAAAACACCTATCGCACCGAATTTCCCGACGTGTTTACAGATAAACGCGACGCGGTCGAGCAGGCGATTATCGCCACGCAGGAACAGTATTCAAAGAGCATCTTCCCCGAGATGAAAGTCAGGTGGGATGAATACCCCGACAACATCGGCCATTTCATTTACCCGGGCTGCATGAGATGCCACAACGGCGAAAAAGTCACCAGCGACGGGATTGCGATTACCACCGATTGCAATGCGTGCCACACCATATTCCGCCAGGGCGAGGGAGAATACCAGCAGGTGGCGCTGACGGCCGAAGGGCTCCGCTTCGTGCATCCGGACGACCCGGACGAAGACGAATTCGACGAAATCGCCTGTTACGATTGTCATGGTGGCATACAACCTTAAGCCAGGATTTTCCACAGAGTAACCGATGAACGCTCCACTCAATCCACGAATTTTTTTCGCGCTGGTTCTGGCCCTGCTGATCCTGGTCGTACCGATACAGTTGACCGCCGTCGACAACGATACCTGCATGGACTGCCACGACGACGACGAACTCGAAACAACACGAAACGGCCGAACGATATCGCTGTTTGTGGCCCTCGGGATTTTTGAGAAGTCGGTACACGGGGACCTCGAATGTATCGACTGCCACCAGGACGCGGACGTCGAGGATTTCCCTCACGAGGAAGTTCTGGACAGGGTTGACTGTTCGGAATGTCACGACGACGCTCAGCTGGATTTTGATGCGAGCATTCACGGACAGGCGCTCAAACAGAACGCCCCCTTTGCGCCGAGATGTTCGGACTGCCACGGCATACACGACATTTCGCCACCTTCCGATCCTGCATCGTCCGCGTACAAAATGAACGTGCCGTATATGTGCGGAAGGTGTCACCGGGAAGGAGCGCCCGTCGCCAGCACCTACGAAATATCCGAACACAACATTATCGAGAACTACAGCCAGAGTATCCACGGAGAGGGGTTGTTCAGAAAGGGCCTGACTGTTACCGCCGCGTGTGTTGATTGTCACAGGAGCCACCTGATCCTCCCCCATACCAACCCGGCCGCGTCGATTTCCCCGCGGAACATCGCGGCCACCTGCATGCAGTGCCATTCGCGTATCGAGGATGTCCACGACAAGGTTATCAGGGGTGAATTGTGGGAAAAATCTCCTGGGGCGATACCGGCCTGCACCGATTGCCACCTCCCGCACAAGGCCAGAAAAGAAACTGTGGCTCTGACAATCTCCGATGTCTCGTGTATGAAATGCCACCAGAAAGAGGACGTCTATAAAATCACCGACGGTGATTCGCTTTCGATGTTCGTCGACAGGTCCGAGATCCGGCATTCCGCACACCAGAACATTCCGTGTGTTAAATGTCACTCGGATATCGATCCCCGGAAGAAACGGCCCTGCGAACCGTCCGGACAGGTTGACTGCT
>CAYUDF010000218.1:0-5784 GCA_964443465.1 uncultured bacterium | reverse complement strand
CGAACCGGATTGGCCTGGGAGACCGCCTTGTGGCCGGTGATAAACATCACGTGTGACGCTTTTCTACGGTCCGTGCACGGTATACCGGCAAACGCAAGGGCCGCCACTCCCGAAGTGATACCCGGTATGATCTCGTAGGGTATGCCCCGGGACTGCAGGAAATCGGCTTCCTCGCCCCCACGGCCAAATACCAGGGGGTCACCGCCTTTGAGGCGAACGACCCGTTTGCCGCTGGAGGCCAGGTCAACCAGCAACTGGTTGATTTCATCCTGGGGCAGCGAGTGATTGTGACTTCTCTTGCCGACATAACGGCGTTCAACCGAGGGGGGGAGTGTCACCACGATTTCGTCGGGGATCAGGTTGTCGTAGACCACGACGTCACAGCTGGCCAGGGCGAGCCTCGCCTTGACGGTGATCAGGTCGGGATCACCGGGGCCGGCTCCGGCCAGATATACAATTCCTTTCCCGTCTTGAGAAGTCATAAGTTTGTCATTCCACCGGTTCGAGCAGTTTCTTCAGTTCGACTTCGATGTCGGCGTTGTTCATCTCCACAAACATCTCGGTCCAGTCGGCCGCCATGAACCGGTCGTAACAGGCTTTTTTATTTTCCGAGTCGTCGCCCCACTTATCGCGAACCAACGCGCGATAGGTGACGGCCAACCTGACCAGGCGGTCCCAGTGTTTCGGGAACATCTGTTCAAGAATCATCCGGAGGTGGCCGGACATAAACGGCGCCTTGCCATCGGTGGAAATCGCCGCGGTCAGGCAGTCGCGTCTCAGTACCGCTGGAAAAATGAAATCACAATGGGCCGGGTCATCCACCACGTTGACCAGGGCGCCGGAGCCCTTGCCGTCTTCAAACACCGCCTGGTTGAGCTTGGCGTCATCGGTGGCGGAAATCACCAGACCGTAGGCGGCCGCCTCGGGTGAGCGATACTCGCGTTTTTCCAGCGTGATCTTTTTCTCTTTGGCCAGAAACTCGATCTGAGGGTGAACTTCCGGTGCGACCACCGTGATTGCGGTGTCGTAGTCCGCCAGGTTTTCCAGCTTGCGAAGCGCAACCGTGCCGCCGCCCACGACGAGACATTTTTTGTTCTTCACTGACACACTGATTGGTAAATACGAATAGCTCATGAATATTACTCCGATTTTTTGGGTGTTTCCCGTTGGGCGATCTGAATGACTCGATTGACGATCCGTCGGGTCGCCTGATTGAGTTCGTTCTGCAGTTCGGGGGGCAGCTTGTCCAGAATGGCCGCCAGCTCCTCCTCGCGTAACGATTCGATCGTGTTGCTCTTGCCGTTGTAGATGGGTTCGTGCAACACGTGACCGTACCAGTAGTTGAACTCGCCCAACCTGTGCTCGATGATTGATTCCGCCTTCGGAATAGCCGACTCCCGCTGTTGCTGCCTGTTTTTCACATACTGCTTAATATTCTCGAGGCCCCTGATATCAACCAGCGGGTTCCAGTTGTCGGGAATGTCGACGTCGCGGGGGATAGCGATGTCGGTGATCACCAGTCTCCGATTGTCGCGTCGTTTGACCACATCGGCCATCATCTGCTTTTTGATGAGCGGGGTGGTGGATGAGGTGCAGCTGAACACGACGTCGGCCTGGACGAGCAGGTCCGGCAACATCTCCAGCCCGAATCCTTCGGCGCCGAAATCGGCGGCAAAAGCAGCTGCCTTCTCCCGTGTCCTGTTGGCAAACAGCAGCCGGCAGTGGTTCATCGAAGCGATTCTTCTCGCGGCCAGCTTGACCATCTGGTTGATGCCGATGAACAGCACGGTCGGGTGTTCCGCCGACCGCAGGGTGTCGTCCAGCATCTGAACGGCCGCGGTGCTGATCGAGCACGCTCCGCTGCCGACTTCCGTGCGGGTGCGGACCTGCTTGCCGATCCGGAACGCCTGGTGAAACAACCGGTGAATCACTTTGCCCGCCGACTTGACCGCACACGCGGACCGGTACGCGTCCTTGACCTGCCCCATGATCTGGTTTTCCCCCAGCACCATCGAGTCGATACCCGCGGTCACCCGGAACATGTGCCTGACGGCCTTTTTATCTTTTTCGGTGTGAAACAGGTCTGTGGATAATTCGGCGTCCAGTCCCCTGAACTTCCTGTAAAACTCCGCGATCAGTTCGAACGGTTCGGCCTGGCGTGGAGCCACAAAATAAAACTCGATCCGGTTGCACGTGGCGACGATCGCGGATTCCATCACACCGGAAAGACTGCCGAACAGGGCATTGGCTTCCGCCAGGTCTTCGACGCTGATCTGAAGCGGTTCACGCGCTTCCAGTGATGATATGTTGTGGTTCGTCCCGCAGACGACCAGACTCCAGTTGCCGGGTTTCATTGCTGTGATCTTTCCTGATCGATTGGGTCTTCCAGGAACCGGAAGGGGTTGCCGGAACAGGCTCTCCCGCGCCGGGGCGGGAGAGTAAGTTACAACAAATTTATTGCGCTTGCAAGCCCGCCGCCAGCACTTCCACCCCGTCAAAACCGGCCTGGCTCAGTATTAACGCTGCCTGGTAGGATCGCGGGCCACGCGCGCATACCACAAGTATCCGTTCCGGTTTCCGGGTCTCGACCAGATTTGTGAAATCGTCCAGTCTTCTTCTCAGTTGGGTCAGCGGAATCACGACGGGATCGGTACCTGCCAGTAAAGCGGTTTCGGTCAGCGGTCCTTTTTCGGCCTCTTCTTCTTCGCGCACGTCGATGACCAGCGTATCGTCGCCGATTTTCCTCGATCCGGGACCGGCAAATCGCGTGGTCCGGACCGTGGCCAGGGCGATTCCCGCCATGTGGTGGAGGGGATCGAGGGCTTCGGAAAACGGAGGTGCGTAACAATGTTCAAAATCCAGGAGATCATCCAGCCGGCCGCTATTCTGCAGCAGCGCCGAAAAGACGTCGATGCGTCGGCAGATGTCTCCCTTGCCCACGGCCTGGAGGCCGAGTAATTTTCCGCTGTTCGCCTCGAACACCATCTTTAACGTCAGGGTTTTGACTTCCGGGTTGTAATCGGGTTTGTCGGGGAACGAACCCCATACCGTCTGGATATCGAAGCCGTTCTGGCGGGCCGCTTGTTCGCTCAGGCCGACTCCGCCGATGTTGGTCTCGAACGCCCGCAATACGAATGCGCCCAGCACGCCGGGGAATTCGGCTGCGTTTCCGGCCAGGATTTCCGCTATGACCCGTCCGTGCCGGTTGGCCAGAGAGCCCATGGGCATGTAGCAGGGTTTTCTGGTAATGCGGTGAATGGATTCCACGCAATCGCCGCCGGCATAAATGTTTTCGTCGGACGTACGCATGGTTGCGTCCACAACAATACCGCCGTGGTCACCCGTCCGGAGCCCGCAGTCCACGGCCAGGGCTGACTGTGGCGAAACGCCGAGGCACAGGAATACGAAGTCGGTGTTTTTCGAAACGTTGCCTTCGAGATACACGACCGGTTTTCCGTCCTCGTCCAGTTCGATTTTTTCAACACGGGTGTCGGTGTTTATATCAACATCCTGCGACTCCAGCGAGCGCTGGACCATGGCGGCCATTTCCGGGTCGAGCATCCACGGAAGTAACTGCGGCTGGACTTCGTAAAGCGTGACGTCGATACCCCACATATCTTTTACCGCTTCACACAGTTCGATACCGATGAATCCCCCGCCGATAATGACAGCGTCGCCGATTTCACCTTTCTCCGCCATCTGGCGGAATACGATGGTGTCCTCCGGAGACGTGAAAGGTCGTATGCGATCGCTCTTTGCGACGGGCATCGGCGGCTCGGCGGGAGTTGCGCCCGTGCCGATTACCAGTTTGCCGTAACCGTGTGTAAAAGTTTTGCCGGTGTCGAGGTTCCGGACGGTAACCGTCCTGGCCTCGCGGTCAATTCCAGTAACTTCGGTGGATGTAATGGCCGTGAAACCGCGAGCCTGTTCAAAGAACTCGGCGTCGCGTGTCACTCCGTACGGCGTCTGGAGCAGTTTGTCGAAACTGCCGACTTCGCCCGATGCGAAGTAGGGAAAACCACACGAAGCGTATGAGAGGTGTTTTTCCTTGTGGAACAGGGTGATGGTGGCTTCGGGCAGGCGCCGGGCCAGTGTCGCCGCGGTTTTAGACCCCGCGGCGACACCGCCAATAATTACAACGTCCGATCTGTCGTCCGGTTTCTGCATTTGCTGTTCACTCTCCGTCCTTTCTTCGAACCGCGACGGGCCGCGGTTCCGGCTAGCGGGATACCTGTCCCCTCACGGAAAGAGCGATTTTGTACAGCAACGTGATTACCATCAGACCGATACCGTATACGCCAACCGCGATCAACGCTTCGTTGACAGTCGGCCAGTATTCGTGGACAACACCGAGGGGATTCGGCACGAAACCGGTTATGATCAGGCCAAGCCCCTTTTCGATCCACAACGAGATGAATACAGCGATACAGGCGATAACCAGTGTGGTTTCTTTTTTCCGGGTCCCCGGGTTGATCAGCAGCAGCAGCGAAAAAATCGCCAGTACAGACGATGCCCACATCCACGGCACGAGCTGGTTGTTTCCTTCCAACCCGAGATACATGTAGCGGAAGTGCGCGACGTGCTCCGGTATCTCGCTGTAGATCCCGGTGAACAGCTCCATCAGCACAAAAAACACGTTTACGATCATCGCATAGGTAATGATCGTGGCGAGTTTCTGGATCGGCTCTTTGCCCGCGTCAAACTTCGTGAACTTCTTGAGTAGAAAGCAGAACAGGATCAGCAGCGCCGGGCCGGCGGAAAACGCCGAAGCGAGAAACCGGGGGGCCAGGATCGCTGTCATCCAGAACGGCCGCGCGGCGAGTCCGGAATATAGAAATGCGGTTACCGTATGAATGCTGATCGCCCAGGGAATGGACAGTATGATGATCGGTTTGATCCATCGTGGAGGCGCGATCCCCTTACGTTCGGCGCTCAACGTGAAGTGAGAGATCACGACGTTGAGTACCAGGTACCCGCTCAGTACGATGGTATCCCAGAACATCATCGACTGGGGAGACGGATAGAGGAATACATTAACGATCCTCAACGGCTGGCCCATGTCGACAAAAATGAACAAGATACACATGATCACGGCGCCGATAGCGAGGAACTCGCCCAGTATCGTGATTTTGCCGAATGCTTTGTAATTGTGGAGATAGTATGGCAGCACCACCATAACCGCCGACGCCGCTACACCAACCAGAAAGGTGAACTGCGCGATATACAGTCCCCATGTGACGTCCCGGTTGAGTCCGGTGACCGTCAGACCTTCGTTGTACTGCCTCATGTAGGACAGGAAGCCGACGAAGATCACGGCCGCAAGAAAGCCGACCCACATCCAGTAACGTTTATCTCCAACGAGTGCTTTTTCTAACATTGTTACCTCACACCAGGTAGAAGACCTCGGGATTGGTCCCAAGTTCGGGTTTGCGTCTTATGGAAAACTTCTCACCAAGAATCTTCCTGATTTCCGAGTTTGGATCTTCCAGATCGCCGAAAACAATCGCGTGTTCCTTACAGGCTTCCACGCATGACGGCAGTTGGCCCTTTGCGAGCCGTTCCTCACAGAACGTACACTTTTCCACCACACCACGCGTGCGCGTCGGGTACTCGGTGTGCATATCGTCGATGTGGGGCCGGGGATCTCTCCAGTTGAAACTGCGGGATCCGTACGGGCACGCGGCAACGCAATACCGGCATCCGATGCAACGGTGCCAGTCCATCATGACGATGCCGTCTTCCTCGCGTTTCAACGTGGCCTGTGTCGGACAAACCCGTGTACAC
>CAYUDF010000217.1:0-5793 GCA_964443465.1 uncultured bacterium | reverse complement strand
TCGAACTCGCCCATATTGTTGCCGGGGTTGTAAGTGTAACGGCCCTCGGCGATGATTTCGGGGTTGCTGCGGGGACCCACCAGGCCAACGATCGCCATATCCCTGCTGTAGTCTATGGTTGTTGCAGCCTGCGCCATCTCATCGGTCAGCGCCTTGATAGTTCCGTGAAAACGCAGCCGTATCGTATCGGGCGAAAGCTTGTAAAAAAGCCGCTGGAGTCTCCGCGCGTCGTTGGGCTGAATCGGTCTGAACAGGACTTCCAGTCCGTCCTTGAACGTGTGAGAAAATTCGTACTGGTGCGGATAAACACACCCCGACTCCGGGGAGATCTCCTGGTCGGCGTGTACGTACCCAAGCTTCTTGGCCTCCGCGAGCAGGTCGTGCCGGAATTTCGGGTGGGCGATGGAGATCAGCGCGATGGCGCGTTCGCGGATAGACAGTCCGTACAGGTTGACGACGCCGTACTCGGTGACGACGTACTCCACCGACGCGCGGTTAAATGCGACACCGCGCCCGACGCTGACGCCAACGATACGCGATCTGGTGCCGTCGGCGCTTGTCGACGGAAGCGCCATGATTGTGAAGCCGTGGGCCGCGCAGCGCGCGCCCTGTATGTAATTGGTGCTGCTGGGCAGACTCTGTTTTACGGATACGTGCTCGGTATCGGCCCTGGCCATTCCGGTGAGTTCCATCTCGCCTACGGCGTGCACGGAGACCATGCCGTCGTTCTTGGCGATGATCGCCGGATCGTTGACTTCGTCGATGGGGAGAAGTTCGATGTGGGGATTGCCGGCGAGCGAATTGTACAGTTTCGCCGTACCCATTGCCATCGTCGCCACCACCTTGCCGTGGTAGATCTTTTTTCGCCGGTTGGTGACGGCGCCGGATTCGATCAGACGGAGGATATCGTCTGTGAGAATGTCGGTATGAATCCCCAGGTCTTTTCGCGTGTCCAGGTATCGCATGGTAGCCGCGCTGATCGGCCCGCGGTCAAAATGGAGCGTCAGTCCGTCCTTGATGAGGCTGGCAACGTGCCGGCCGATCGTCAGCGATACGGGGTCCAGTGTCGGCGGGGGTACTTCGGCCAGTGGTTCGTCGCATTCGACGACGTAGTCGATTTCATCCAGGGATATCAGCGAATCGCCAACGGTGACCGGCATGTTGTTGTTCACCTGCGCGATTACCATTTTCGCGTTTTCGACGGCCGCCCTTGTGGCGTCGACACTCACGCCCAGACTGCAAAATCCCAGGTCGTCCGGTGGCGATAAGTGTACCAGTGCGACGTCAACAAGAACCGTTCCCGTGGCCATGGCGGAGGGAAGTTCACTGACGTTCATCGGCGTGTAGTCGGTGATGACGTCGTGTTCGGTCTCGGACGCGTGGCGACCCACGTAAAAGCTGTTGTAACGGAAGCTGTTCGCCAGTTCCGGCGACGCCAGGCGGGTTACGCTGCGTGCAGTAGCCAGATGGATTACTTCTATGTCGCAGAAGCGGGGCGCCATCTCGGCGAGTGTATCGGTCAGTAGCGTGGGTTCGCCTGCGCCTGACCCCACGAAAACGGTTTGCCCGTTTCTAATGTGAGACAGGGCGTCTTGGGCGGTGACCAGTTTATGCTTGTATTGGCTATGCCAGGTCTTTTGGTACATGTTGTGTTTACACGCAGAACGGTATTACGCCGAGACTTCGTGATCCAGTGATTCCCGAACCTTTGAGATCAAAGTATCGACGTTAAAGGGTTTTGAAATAAAAGTGACGTCTTTTTCCAGTACACCGTGTTTCGCGATAACGTCGGCGGCGTATCCCGACATATACAGAACTCTTATCGATGGCAGGATGTCCCTGACCTGGTAATACAACTCCTTGCCGTTGCAATGTGGCATGATGACATCAGTTAAAAGAAGATGAATCGGACCGTCGTGTTCCCGGCATATTTTTATGGCGTCTTCTGTGGTTTCGGCTGCCAACACGGTGTAACCGCGACTGGCCAGTATCTTTCGGGTGAGCGCCCGGACCGCGTCTTCGTCCTCGACCAGAAGAATCGTTTCATCGCCGGTTGACGGCGCCATACGGGATTCGGTAACCGGATCATCGAGGGATCCATCCGCCTGAGGCAGAAAAATGCGGACCGTTGTGCCTGCGTCCGGCTCCGAATGGACTTTTATGATACCGTGGTATTGTTTGACGACGCCGTAGACGATCGGCAACCCCAGACCGGTGCCTTTGCCGTATTCCTTGGTTGTGAAAAACGGTTCAAATATGTGGTCGGCTGTTTCCTGGTCCATACCGTGACCGTCGTCCGTCACGGTGATCCACACAAATGGTCCGGGTTCGACGCCCGACACTTCGCGGCAATCCGCTTCATCCAGCACCGTGCTTCCCGCCGAAATCTCCAGGAGTCCACCTTTGATCATTGCGTCCCTTGAATTGACGGCCAGGTTGACGATAATCTGGTCGAGTTGCGCTGGATCGACTTCGACGAGATACGGCTGGTCGGCCATTTTCAGGCGCAGTTCGATATCTTCTCCGATCAGCCGCCGTATCATCTCGTAAGCGTTTTCCACGCAACTGTTGATATCGACTATCTTGGGAGAAATGATCTGCTTGCGGCTGAAGGCCAGTAACTGGCCCGTAAGCGCCGACGCGCGGTCGACCGCTTTTCGTATTTCTCCCACATCGGCGATAAGCTGGTCGTTTGACTGAACCTGGTCGAGGATCAGCTCCGAATAGCCGGAGATGGTGGTCAGCAGATTGTTGAAATCGTGCGCGATGCCACCGGCCAACTGTCCGACGGCTTCCATTTTCTGCGACTGTCGCAGTTGTTGCTCCAGTTGCATTCTGAGTTCGTCCGCCTGGATTCTTTCTGTGACGTTAAGAAACATAACCGCCATCCGGCCGAGCGACGTCTGAAAAGCATACACTTCGTAGGCTCCGGCGATTTTTTCGTCCTGATAGTTTACCTGCGAGGTGTGCCACGGTATTCCCTCCGCCGCGGCTTTGCGGTAACGCTCCTGGATTTCGGTATCGGCCGCCGAAGGAAAAGCCTCCTCGATTGTTTTTCCGATGAATTGAGTGTTGTCGACCCCCAGTATATCGTCGGCAGCCGGGTTGGCGCCGACGAATATCAGCCGGTCGTCGGGATCAAGGCGGTACATGTGTACGCCCATCGGGGAGGCTTGTATGACATTTCGAAACTTCTCTTCGGACTTCTTAAGCTCATCCTTCATTCGTTCGCTGGATACATCGGCATCGACGACTGCTTCTCCCGGATCCACTGTCCCTTCGAGACCGTTAAGACTACTCTCCAGTTCCGAAACCCGTTTTCGGAGTTTTATCAGTTCATTTCTGATATCCTGATTTTTTTCCACTCGGTCTTTCATCGCGGCTCCAGTGGTCACAGGTTCAGGCTGACAAATGTCAAATCAAACGCCGGATCGTCGCCGGAACTGTGTAAGGATCAACGGGTGTGTTGCCGATTTTACCCGTGTAAACACGTATTGTCAATTGACGCGTTTATAATCGTAGATTGCCGGTTGTTATCGAGATGCCCCTGTGTTAACTTGAGAATGAACTGGTGGGACACCGTCGAAAATCTACCCTTGCCCCGTATCAAAAGTATATATCCCCGCATCCTTTGATTTCACATCTATTGCTGTCCACAAGAAGTCAGGGGGGTGCTTTGAAAACCGATTCCGACGTCAGTCGGACAAAAAACCGCAGATATGCGCTGGTTGGATGCTGTTTACCCCGGCGATGCGGTATTGCGACGTTTACCTACGATCTGGCGGAAGCGGCAGCAAGGCAATCCGAAGAGACCCAGTCCGTATTCATTGTAGCCGTTAACGATCGGCAGGAGGGATATGCCTACCCTGAAAGGGTTTCTCTCGAGATCGACTATAACGACCCCCACGAATACAAACTGGCCGCGGAGTACCTGAATGATTCATGCGATGTCGTCTGTCTTCAGCACGAATTCGGGTTATTCGGCCTTCCATGGGGCAACAATGTGCTCCATCTGTTACGCCGGCTCCGTCGCCCCCTGGTCGTGACCTGTCACACCGTTCCTGTTGACCCCGACCCGGACCAGCGCCGCGTTTTCAGTGAGATCGTCGGTTTATCGGACCGTCTTGTGGTGATGAACGAGCTTGCCGTCGATTTTCTCCAGGCGCTCTACGGCGCGCATTACGGTCAGATCGTTTGTTTTCGCCACGGAGTCCACGATGTCCCGTTTGGTCAGCCGCCGGACAGAAAGCCCAGCCTCGGCGTCGACGGTCCTGTCCTGATGACATTCGGCCTGATTGGCAGGAGCAAGGGACTGGAATGCGCCATCGACGCCATGTCGGAAATCGTACGTGACCGTCCGGAAACCTGTTATGTAATCGCCGGTCGGACCCATCCCAGGATTGTGGAGGTGGAAGGGGAGTCTTACCGGAGGAGCCTCCAGGGGCGGGTAAGGCGTCTGGGTCTGGAAAACAACGTGAAATTCATCGATAAGTTTTCCGAACTCATTGATCTCAAAAAGTATCTGGAAGAAACGGATATTTTTCTGGCGCCGTACCTGGATATGGATCAAATGACAAGTGGTGCGCTGGCGTACGCGGCGGGGGCGGGAAAGGCCATCGTCGCCACACCGTTTCTGCACGCCCGCGAATTGCTCGCCGACGGGCGGGGCGCCCTGACCCCGGTGGGCAATCCACACGCCATGGCCAGGCACGTCCTCGATTTGTTATCTGATCCGCGGGAAACCGCCGAAATGCGCAGACGCGTCTACCGGTACACGAGGAGTATGGTGTGGGATGTTGTAGCGAGACAATACCTGGGATTGTTCGATTCAATGCGCCTGCAGAAACATAAAACGGCCCCGATGACACAACAAGCCGCGCAAAAAGGAGCCGATCCCGCTTACGCGGGTGGCTCCATGCAATAAAATCACTGCCTGATGACAATAAGAGGGTCAGATCCGGTCGCCTCGTCCCTTCCGGCCCCCGCCTCGCCGCGGTTCGCCCGGGCGCTTATCGAACATCCCGGGGTCGTGGTCGGGGCGAGACATCAGGATCAAACGAAAAAACATCCTTTGTTGGCGGGGATCGAGGTGAACTTTAGCCTCGATCAATTTGTCCGTAGCCCGGCGGCTGATCTCCAGGCGCAATTCTGACAGCTGTTCCAGAACCATGTTCAGTGAATCGCGCGGCACAGTTTCACGTTCGAGCAGCGCAATGACCTCGATCTCCTTCCGTCCGATCTCGTCTCGCAGCTCTCCGGATTCCTCGTGAAATTCTTTGAGAAGACGTCTCAAGACCTGTCGTTTTTCTGGATTGAGGGTTCGCATTTCTCCGGGCCTTCGATTCGGCGGCCGACGTTCCGTGCGTGGAGCCCAGTTCGTATCTTCCTGCTTCCACTGCTTGTACATGAACGTGCCGATAGTGGCCAGGTTCAGTACGATCAGAAATAACAGAACACCAATCAGAAGCTTCAGTTTCACGAGTTCTCCTCTTCGCCGTCCTGGAGAATGTATTCCCATTCGCCCGAGATATCCGAGGGTGAAAATGCCTCGTAGTAGGCGTCGGCGATTGATTCATCCGCCGCCTGCGCTGACGCGTTGGCGCGCGCCGACAGTGTGCTGCCGAAATAGGTCCCGGTCACCGCCGCCACCGCGAAAGCAAGACCCATCATCGACAGGCCCAACCTGCCGGGCCAGGCGCGGAGTGCCGGTCTCGCCGGAGAGGTTTCGCCTGTGGCCCCTTTCGCTATTGCACGGATGCGTGCCGGCAGGAAGGGATCCGGCTCGAGGTGGGG
>CAYUDF010000216.1:0-5802 GCA_964443465.1 uncultured bacterium | reverse complement strand
GAATCGTCGGGGGAAACAGAGGATGGAGTGCGGCCTTCAGAATAAAACCGCGTTGTTACGTGAATTCTTTCGCCATCTTCCCCGGCATTGAAATCACCTGGCGTCGATCCGGCTCTCGGGGCCGGTTTTATCCACGAGGGCCATTATATCAGCCCACAGGCGTAAATACCAGTGTAAAGCAAAATTGTCAGTAAATTGAGGTAAAAAAGATCCAGAGGTCGTGCGGTCTGTGCGATTGTACAAATCAAATTATCGCTGTAACTACCTGTATCAGGACCAGTAAGCACCATGGCCACGGTTGCGTTTCCGCAGGCCGAGACTCTCCAGAAAAGCGGACGCTGGACGGTCGGAACCGGGAAAGCGGTCCTTGTGGGTTGACCCGTTTTCCAGTTTGAGCACACCCCTTGGACACACCGCGGCGCAGACGCCGCACCCCACGCAGGAAGCGCGGACGATGTTCTCCCCGCGTTGCGCGTAAGAACGAACATCGATCCCCATTTCGCAGTGCGTTGAACAGTTGCCGCACGACATGCACTGCTCACCGTTGACGGTGATCCTGAAACGTGAGAGGAACCGCTGGAAAATACCCAGTACCGCCGCCATCGGACACCCGAACCGGCACCACACCCGGCTACCCAGGATCGGATAGAATCCCACACCGATTACGCCGGCAAACACCATGCCGATAACAAATCCGTACCACTTCTTGAAACCGTATGCGGCGTTGCCCAGGGCGCCGCCCTGGTATTGGTTGAGCCACAACAAAACCGTCGTCAACACAACCAGTACCAGGACGGTGTGGATCGTCCATCGTTCGATCTTCCAGGCACGGCTCGATTTGTTCGACAGGTGCCGGAAGGGATCACCCATGGTCTCAGCCAAACCGCCACAGCCGCAAACCCACGAGCAATACCAGCGCTTGCCGAGAAAGTACGTAAGCACGGGAGTCGCAACAAACGTCATGATCGCCCCCCACGACACCATAAACACACCGAGGCGACCGGAACCGTCGATTAATCCGTGAACAGTACCCGGAAACAGGTAGTCGTACTTCAGCGGCCAGAAGTAGGAAAAATAAAATTCTGGTTCATTGAGCGACCGGAGAATGTGAGGAAGCAGAAACGCCAGCCCGAGCTGAAAAAACATCACCGACAAAGTGCGGACCTGCTGGTAGCGGTTGTGCCGGTACTTCAACAGCATTCGCACACCAAAAACCAGCACCGCCAGTGTGTACAGAAAACCGTAGAGAAACCACCGGTTGGACGGTTGCCCCGAAAGTGCTTGCGACACCGGATCGACCAGCCGTACACCGCCCTCAATGTACTCCGGAAACCAGTACAACAACACGTAAAAGCCGGTCAGGAGAAGACTCAATCCCCACCCCACGGCGCCCCGGCTGGTTGCGGAATTAAAAAACAGGTTGTTGTTTGTGATACGTGGAATCAAACTCATGACAGTTCCGCGATCTGTTTTTTAAACTGGCCGATAATTTCCGGTTCGTGTTTTTTAAAAAATTCGGGATCAAAGTTGGCTTCGGCCAGATGGTCCAGCACGTATGCAACCGGTCTGTTCTCCCGGATCCACCGGTCACACACTTCATGACGGTAACGGATACCGATCAGGTTGAAGCCGACCACCCCTTCGGTCGTGTACACAATACGAAGCGAGACTGATCCGTCGTCGCGTGACCAGAACAGGTTGTTTTCACCCGGGAGCTGTGCCCCGATCTGACCGTAGACCTGGTATTCGGTATCCAGAAACTTTGCCGAGTTGAACCAGATGCCGGGATCATACCGGCTTTCCCCGCCCGCCATCACGTCGGCCACTACCAGTCCCTGCGACCGTCCCGTGTACCACACCGCCTGCACCAGGTTGCGCTCGCCGCCGGTTACGATTTCAGCGCAGTCCCCCGCGGCATACACGTCGGGCACCTGCGTACGCATATTCCAGTCGACCAGGACGCCGCGCCCGGTCGGAATGCCGGATTCTTTGGCCAGGTGGATATTGGGGTGCACACCGGCGGTCAACCCGACCAGCTGGCAATCGATTCGTTGACCCGTCGATGTCATCACTCCGGTCACGCGTCCAGTGCCGTCATCCACAATCTCTTTCAGTTCGGTCTGGCGCACCAGCGCAAGGCCCTCTTGTTCGATGAGCCGGCTGATCATCGCCGATTCTTCGGCGGGTAACACCACGCTCCAGAATTCGGTTTCCCGGACCAGAAACGTCACGTGTATACCGCGCATGTGGAGCATTTCGGCCAGTTCGATCCCGATCAGTCCGCCACCCACAATAACCGCGTCCTTCGCGCCACGGATATTCTGTTCGAGCAGTTCGATATCCTGCAAACCATAGAACGATTGAACACCGTCCAGGTCCTGACCCCGCCATCCAAATCGGTTTGCCTCCGACCCGGTCGTTATCAGGAGCTTGTCGTAAGAAAGTGGCGGTTTTTGCCCGTCGAATATCAGCTGTTTGTTGTCCGTGTCGATGTGTGTGGTCCAGCCACGCACCAGGTCGATCCGTTGCTCTCGCCACACGTGGTCCTCGTACGGTTTCGTGTCCTCGTAGCGCATGTGTCCCATAAAAATGTACATCAACGCGGGACGCGAGTAGTGGAAGTCGGACTCCCCGGAAACAACGGTAATCTGCCAGTCGGGCTGGTTACGCCGGAGTCGAAACGCCGCGGTGATTCCCGCTATTCCATTTCCTATTATTACAGTTTTCATAAATCGGGGCCGTTAAGGAGGCCTTGACTTTAGTACCACAGAAGACAGTTTCCTTACAAGCTCCAGCAGGCTGCAGCATAAAAAAAACCCCCGGCGCTTCAAAGCAACCGGGGGAGTCTTTTCGCGCTGCGCCCGGATTATTCACCCGGTTACAACGCTCTTATTCAGCCAATACACAACCCTGACGGCTAGTACCCGATAAGAAGATCGGCGCCCAGGGCACGATCGATTCGGGCGATTGTTTCCATCAGGTGCGCGTTCGTTTCATCATCCAGCCCCTGCTTTTTCAGCGCGGTTTCAGCACTGCTCATGATGCGGCGGAGATTGAGACGCGACAGTTCGACCGTCTCAAACGTCGTTCCGCTGAAGGGAGCGATGATCTGCTGGATCAGCCTGTTGACATATACCCGCTGCAGGTTGCGGTGTAATCCCGCGTACTGCCCGCGAAACGTCGGGTTGTTGGTCCAGATCTCGCGCGTCAACGTACTGTAGACCGTCGACAGCTTGAACGGCTTGTCGACCTTGTACTGCACCTCAACAACGCGTGCCTGCAGGTACGGGCTCATCAGACGCGTCAGGACCGCGTTCTGTATACCGGCGATCCACTGCGACATCGGGAAGTCGTAGCGGCGGCCACGGGCCATCGGGTTATTTTCCCAGCTCCACTGCCGGTCATCGGCGAGTTTGTTGAGAATATCCGGTGACAGTACCCACGCATCGATGGCAAATGTGTTCTTGACGATAAAGTCGAGAGCGGCCTGCTGGTCTTTTGGATCTACCGGTTCGAGCGGGAGTTTACCGCCCGGATCGCCCTTGTGGGGACGGCCGGTGTACTGACCGCCAATATATTTAACGGCAAGCATATTGCCGGTGTACTTCTGCATGTACAGCGTCTGTACGGCGTTCCTCAACCCGACATAGTTATCTCCGTCCTTGACGATCTTGTCTTCGAGCTTGCCGTTTTTCAACAGGTCGTCGCAGATCGCCATACGCTCGGTCGCCCAGGCCATCGGATCGTCACTGAGGTCGAAGATGGCGATACGGGGATCGAGTGCGTGCGCCGGGTAGGCATCCTCGTCGGTGCCGTACAGGTGCTCGGTTTTCCACGCTTCCGCCGCAATTTTGTCGGTTTGTTTTTTCTGCTCTTCGGGCGTGTCGCCGGGAACATCGCTGTAACCCCACGTGATTGCCCAGCGGTCGCAGGTACCGACGCCCATGCCGTAGTAGTATCCCTGTTTGTCACTGTCGAACGCAACGTTGGCGCTCGCGTAGTCCATCACCGATCCGGTCATGCCGATCTCTTCGATGAGGGCTTTGTCGTTCAGTTTCTCAAACGGCACGGAATGCGAACTGAGGAAGTTGTGGCGGAGTCCCAGCGTGTGCCCGACTTCGTGTGCGGCCACCCACGTCAGAGCCTGGCCCACAAAGTCCATGGGAAGGTCACTGCCGGGCGGCAGCATATCGCGTCCGAGCATCGCGACTCGCATGAAATTGCCGTCCATTTCCATCATCTTGCCGATATTGCAATACTGGTGCAGCTGATTACGGAACTTGGGATAATCTTCCCACGAAACTTCCGCAGCTTTTTCTTCATCTGTCATCCAGAACTCTTTGAGCGCCGGATCGATCGACATCAGCGCTTCGCGTGGACCGGCATAACTCCTGTAGGCCCGGCCGAAACTGGCCACCAGGGTATGCTCGAACAGGATGTCGGCGTTGAGTATCTCGCCGGTTCGCGGATCGGTCTGCGAAGGGCCGATGGCGCCGTAGGCGACCTGGTCCGAAGTGCTCCAGCGCAACGTGTTGTAACGCGCGTCTTCCGCGCTGTATTCCGGATCTTCCTCCGGTGTTGGTGCGCGTTTGGCGATAATCGCGTTCTTGAAACCTGCGTCCTCAAACGCCTTCTGCCACCACTCAACGCCCGCTTTCAAAAATGGTGCGTATTCGTCGGGTACGGTGCGATCGATGTAGTACACGATCGGTTTGACCGGCTCAGAAACGGCGGCGTCGGGATCCTTTTTCTCCAGCCGCCAGCGGTTGGCGTAGTGGACGAAAAAGTTGTCCTTGTCCGTCTGGAGAAAATCCTTGTGGGAAGTGGTGAAGTAACCCACGCGATCGTCCTCGATCCGCGGCATCATGGGCTCTTCGGGAAGCTTGAAAATACTGTAATGAACGCCCAGCTGAATGTACCGCGGGTCCGGCACGCTTGGCAGGTTGAGACGGAACGGTTGTGCCGGCATGAACGTTACCCGCGTGTCGATTTCGACGTTCTCCGGGTACACGCTGATTTTGTTGAAATAGCCCTTTTTGGGGTCCATGCGCGCGGGCTGGCGGAAAGCGAACTGCATGAACATGCCCAGCCCCACAACGTCCGAAAGGTAGTATTTGTTCACTTCGATAAGAACCCTTTTACCCTTGTCCTTTTCGCTGATAATCGGCAGGTTGGCGACAATCGACGGGCCGAATGCCAGTTCCATCGATTTCTGGAGTCCTTCGTTGCCGTCCGCCCTGAACTGGTCGGTCAGCCGCCGGATCTGGATATGATCTTCGTGGCGGTGAAAATCAAACATCATGTTGTCCAGGCGTAACCCGCCAAACATCATGTTGGCGCCGATTCCCTGCGAAAAATGGGCGATCGACTGATACGGGACATCCAGTTGGTCCTCGGTCAGTTCGAACCACACTTTTTCCTGCTTTGTCCACACCTTGAACATACCCTCGTGCGCTTTGGCTTTCTTGAGGGTCTTGCTCCAATCTTTGTACTTGGGTTTTTCTTTGGGTGGCGGGGGTGCACCTCTACCCCTGTTAATGCTTTTCGCGTAGGGGTATTTCGGTCCTTTTTTGACCGATTTTTTCTTCTCGGGTTTTTCCCCCTCGTCTTTCTTGTCTTCCTCCGTCGCGGCGCCGGTGTCATCGGCGATAACAGTCGCCGGCGTATCGGCATACGCCTGTTGGGGGGCCGCACTGCCAAACAGTACAAAAAGAAAGACCAAAGCAGCGAGCATCCCTATCATTCGAACCATGCTCGTGTACCTCCTGGAAAGTAGTGGGTTAGGAAATATATAAGTTGGGA
>CAYUDF010000215.1:0-5809 GCA_964443465.1 uncultured bacterium | reverse complement strand
CCGCTCCCGGTGAAAATAAACCGGAAAGTGGAACCAACGCTTGCCCTGGGAGCGGAAACCAGCAACGTGTTTGCGCTGGCAGCCGGGCCGCGTGTTTTCCTGTCGCAGCACATCGGCGACGTGGACAACCTTGATACTGTTGCTTTCCTGCGTGAATCGATACAGAATTTTTGTCGGTGGCTGGGAATTGAACCGGTGGTGGTGGCCCACGACCTCCATCCCGATCTGTTGACGACACGTCTGGCGTACGAGCTCGCCGAGGGCCGGCGCCGGGTTGCGGTACAACATCATCACGCCCACTTTTTGTCGGCACTGGCGGCCGCGGGAGTTGAAGGAGAAGCGCAGGGACTGGTGCTCGACGGCACAGGCTGGGGACCGGACCGGACGATATGGGGCGGGGAACTGCTTGTGGGTCGCGCTGGTTTTATCCGTCGCGCCGGCCACCTGCGACTGCTTCCGCTGCCGGGGGGGGATGCGGCGATCCGAAGGCCGCTGCGACAGGCGATCGCCTGTCTGCATGTGCTGGCGCCGGACGCCGCCGAGACGCCGCTGGACATCTGGTCCCGCGTCTCACCCGAAGAAGTTCACGCGGTGCGCCGTATGATCGATCGGGGATTCAACACACCCCTCACGTCCAGCGCCGGACGACTTTTTGATACGGTGGCGGCGCTGCTGGGCGTGCGGGACGAAATAACATATGAGGGGCAGGCCGCCATCGAACTGGAGCAACTGGCGTCTCAGGGAACCAGAAACCGGGGCCCCGCTTTTCGGTTGGAGAAAAAAGAACAGGACGGAAAAATTATTCTGGACCCGGAACCGCTGGTGCGTGGTCTGGTGGATGCGCTACTGGACAACAAGGATCGTGCGGACCTGGCTCTGGGCTTCCACGTTGCACTGGCGGAATCTCTGGCCGGTGTTTGCGCACGGGTGCGCGATGGTGGTGGCCCGGGAAAAGTGGTGCTTTGCGGTGGCGTATTCCAGAATCGTATTCTGACAGACCTGACAAAACAGGCGCTGACAGCGGCCGGGCTGGTGCCGGTACCTCCGGGATTAATTCCGGTCAACGATGGCGGTCTCGCACTGGGTCAGGTGCTGGCGGCAAACGCGGTTTGTACAACACAGGAGGAGTGATCCATGTGCCTGGCTGTGCCGGGTCGAATAGTGGCCATTGACGGACAAAACGCCACGGTTGATTTCTCCGGGGTGGAACGGAAGGTTTTTGTGGACCTGCTGCCCGATCTCCGTGTGGGAGAGTACGTACTGGTGCACGCCGGTTTCGCTATCCAGCGTCTGGAGACTTCGGAAGCGAAGGAGATTTTCATGCAGCTGGAAGAAGCGGCCGCCCTGTTGGAGGATCACGAACGGAAACCAGAATGAACACAAGGTCAAAAGGCTTGACCGATACAGAACGTTACTACGACCGGATAAACAGTCTTGTCCAGCGCCCGACTGCGCTCATGGAAGTGTGCGGTACGCACACCATGTCGATCAGCCGCCACGGATTGCGGGCGAGAATGCCGGAATTGCTCCGGCTGATATCGGGGCCGGGGTGTCCGGTTTGTGTCACGTCATGTGACCAGATCGACCGGACGATCGCCATGGCCGCCGAACCGGGTGTTGCTATTGCAACGTTCGGAGACATGATGCGGGTTCCGGGGTCGGTGTCGTCACTGGACCGCGAACGGGCCAGGGGGCGTGACGTTCACGTCATCTATTCTCCCGTTGATGCGCTACAACACGCAATTAAAAACCCGAAACGGATCGTGGTACTGGTGGGGATCGGTTTCGAGACGACCAGCCCGACGGTGGCGGCCACGCTGGTTCGCGCGTTGGAGCTCGGCGTGCAGAATTTCTTTGTGCTGCCGGCGTTCAAACGCGTTGTGCCCGCCATGGCGGCTCTGGTTGCGGATAAACAAACGCGCGTCGACGGGTTCATTTGTCCGGGGCATGTAAGCGCGATTATCGGAAGCCGTCCCTACGAAACCGTGGCGGATACGTATCACGTACCGTGCGTCGTGACCGGCTTCGAAGCGGTTGATATTCTCGAGGGCGTAACTTCGCTGCTGGAGCAGATAAACGACGGCCGTTCCGACGTGGAAGTAGCGTATCGCCGGGCGGTCCCGCCGGAAGGTAATCCCGCCGCGCTCGATTTGATGGCGCGGGTGTTCCGCCGATGCGATACCGGTTGGCGTGGTATTGGTGTGATCCCGGATTCGGGGTTGGAGCTGTCGGATGAATTTTCCGCGTTCGACGCCCGGGACCGTGTGCCCGTCGATGTGCCGCCGGCGCCCGACCTTCCAAAAGGTTGTTCCTGCGGGGAGGTCATGAAGGGGCTGAAAACCCCCACCGAATGTTCGTTGTTCGGGACGGTGTGTTCACCCGCCCGGCCGGTCGGACCGTGTATGGTATCCAGCGAAGGCGCGTGCGCGGCATTCATGCGCTATGGAGGTTAACAGGCCGATGAAAGGTACGGTAACAATGGATCACGGCGAAGGCGGAGCGGCGACCGCGCGCTTGATACGTGAATTGTTTTTGGTCCACCTCGGAGGGCCAGCCGTGCTGGAGGACGCTGCCGAAGTCGAAGGGTCCGGGAGAATGGCGATGACGACCGATACGTTTGTCGTGCAGCCGATCCAGTTTCCGGGTGGTGATATCGGCCGGCTGTCGATCGCGGGCACCGTTAACGATCTGGCCGTGGCCGGCGCCGAACCCCGGTATATCACGGCCGGGTTCGTTCTGGAAGAGGGCCTGGAGCTGGCGGTGCTCGAAACCGTGGTGATGTCGATGGCCGCAACGGCGATGGAGGCGGGCGTAAAAGTGGTCGCAGGAGATACCAAGGTTGTGGGGCGAGGAGAAGCCGATAAACTGTACATCAACACCACCGGCCTGGGTGCGTTGCCGCCCGGCCGCAATCTGTCCAGCGCTTCCTGTCAACCGGGCGACGTAGTGCTCGTCAGCGGACCGGTGGGCGACCACGGTACCGCGGTGATGGTTGAACGAGAAGGTTTCGAAGTCAAAGGGGATCTGAAAAGCGATTGCCAGCCCCTGGGGGATCTGGTGGAGGTGCTGCTGGCCGCCGTACCGGGTACGCGGTGTATGAGGGACCCGACGCGAGGGGGACTTGCAACAACCCTCGGTGAAATCGCGAGCGCTTCGGAAGCGGGTATCGTGGTGCAGGAAAATTTGATTCCGGTTCGGCGCCCCGTAAAAGCGGTGTGCGATCTTCTGGGTTTGGACCCGCTCTATATGGCCTGCGAGGGAAGGTTGGTGGCCGTTGTGCCAGCTGCCGGAGCCGCCGACGCGCTGGTTGCTCTGCGTTCCCACAAGCGCGGAACAGGCGCTGTACAAATCGGTGAGGTGGTCGAAGGACCGTCTGGTCTGGTTCTGGAAACATCGGCGGGTGGCCGCCGCCCGCTGCTCGCCCTGGAAGGTGTGCAGTTACCGAGGATTTGCTGATGCACGAAGCAACTCTGGCTCAGAATATAATCGACGATATCGAAAGTCGAATCGAGGCGGGAGAAATCGCCGGCCGTATCCGCGGCGTTTACCTGTCTGTCGGCCGGTTGACGTCGGTTGTCCCTGAAAATTTATCTTTTCTGTTCCAGGTCCTGGCCGAGGGTTCGGCGCTTGAAGGCGCGTTACTGGAAATTGATCGGATCCCGATTCGGGCCCGGTGCAGGTCGTGCGGCGATTCGTTTGAGATCGACGATGTGTATTTTTCGTGCAAAGGGTGCGGCTCTCCCGATCTGGATATTCTCAGTGGTAGTGAACTTCTGATTGAATCAGTGGAGGTGGATTAGATGCAGTCGACTGAAGGTAAAAAGCGATTTGATATCGTCACCCGGGTGCTCGCCGCCAACGACAGGGTGGCGGAACAAAACAGGCAACGGTTTGCCAGAGATGGTGTTCACGTGATTGATATCATCGGCAGCCCGGGAGCGGGGAAAACAGCACTGCTGGAAGCCACGATTCCGCTCCTCTCCGCCGATACACGAATTGGAGTCGTCGAAGGTGATATCAGCACTTCGCGGGACGCCGAACGTATCGAGAAACTGGATGTCCCGGTTGTTCAAATCACAACGGACTCATTCGGAGGCGCCTGCCACCTCGAAGCAAGCACGGTTATGCCGGCGCTCGATCATCTGCCGCTGCAGGACCTCGATCTGCTTTTTATTGAAAATATCGGCAACCTTGTCTGTCCGGCCGAATTCGACATCGGACAACACGACAGAGTCGTGGTGCTGTCGATTTTCGAGGGTGAGGACAAGCCGTTGAAGTACCCGCTCGCTTTCAGGGAAGCGGACGTTGTTGTGATCAACAAAATGGACCTGTCCGAGTACCAGCAACCCGACATGGATGTTCTGCGTGAAAATATCGAGCGGATCAATCCGAAAGCGGGGCGATTTGAACTTTCGGCCCGCGCGGGTACCGGTCTTGAACCATGGATCGAATGGATTCGTGGAACGATGAAGTGACGGCCAACCTTACCTGCTACTGTATATAACCAAGCGACTTCAGCTTTTTCTGAAGTTCCTCTTTCTCTTTTTCGGTCAGTGATTTTGTGTCTTCGTCGAGACGAAGAAGATTGATCGTCTGGCGCCGCTGGTTTTCTTCTCTTCTGGCCAGTATCCCGGCCAGCATGCTCTGAACACTGCTTTTGTGCATCGCGGCCACGTTATTTTGCTCCCGCGGATCAATCGACAGGTCATACAGTTCGTATGTCTCGTCGCCCGAAACGACCAGTTTGAAGCTGCGTTCGAGCAGGGCATCCACCCTGGTGTGCTTACGGACGTCGTCAAAATACAGCGGTTTTGATTTGACGGTATGATCGGACAAAAGATCCCTGAAGCTTTTTCCCTGCATATTATTCTCATACTCGATCCCGAGCAGGTCCGCGAGGGTTGCCATCAAATCCACCAGGCTGACGTTTGTGTCTATTCTGGTACCTTTTGGCAGGTCCGGACCCGAAATGATCAAGGGTACTCTGACCAGTTCCTCAAAATAATTGATGCCGTGACCGAAAAGGTCGTGTTCTCCGAACAGTTCGCCATGAGCGGAAGTAAAAATGAAATAGGTCGATTCAAGCAGGGATTGGTGCTCGAGCGTTTTCCAGATATACCCGACTCGTTCGTCGACTGATTCCACTTCCGCCATATAGCGGGCCTTGAGGTAGTTGAGTTCGTAATCATTCAGGGCACTCTTGATATTTGATCTGGCGGAATACATGATGGGCGGTTCGGTGAGATTTGACCGGTCGACTTCGATTCGTTTTTCGAATTCCTTCATCGGCATGAAAGGTTCATGGGGGTCGAGTATCCAGTGGGCGATAAAAAACTTCTTCTTTTCAGGGAGATTCAGTAAACGGGAAAGGACATGATAACTGTCCAGATATTGCCGATGTCCACGAATGTCCGCGTTGATTATCTGCTGGATAATCTCTGCGTCGAATTTGGGACGGCCCAGAACCTCGAAGCCCTGAAAGCAGTTATGCAGGGATGCCTGCACATTTTCACTTTTTATAATCGTTTTGTATCCACGGTCCCTGAGAACCTCCGCCAGCAGGACATCCTCATCGGGTACATGAATTTTTACCGTTTTTTCAAAAGAAGAACACGGATAGGAAGTGGAGAAATTTCCTGTGAATATGGAGACAGCAGAAGGAGGTGTCCAGGGAGACGTGCTGTAGGCGTTTTCAAACAACACGCCCGAACCGGCCAGTTGGTCGATATTCGGAGTCCGGGCATAACCGCCGTAACAGCCAAGTACGTCCTGGCGTAAGGCATCTGAAACGACCAGCACGATGTTGAAT
>CAYUDF010000214.1:0-5817 GCA_964443465.1 uncultured bacterium | reverse complement strand
AGGTCGCGATCGTGTTCATTGCCGTGTTTATGCTCTGCGGTCTGGTGGACGCAACCGCGGCAGAAGAGGCCGGGCATAAGGAATCGGAAGAATCTCAACGCCACCGGGTCGGTTTGTTTCCCGGTTATACATACATACACGACGCCGCGGAGGATGTGGGGGAGGACGAGGGCGTCTGGGTATTTACACTGGGAGTCGATTATGTGTACCGGTTTCGGGAAAAGTGGTCGGCCGGCCTCACCGTAGACGTTGAATTCGGCGAATATCTCGTTGTCGACAACGAACTGAACAGGGAAAACGCGGTGGTCGTGTGCGGGCTTGTATTCTATGAACTGTTGCCCCGCTGGGCAGTTTTCGGGGGAGGTGGCGTTGAGTTCGAACAACACAAAAACCTCGCGGTATTGCGGGTTGGGACGGAATACGAGTTTTCACTCGGCGGCGACTGGAGCGCCATTCCCGTGGTTTATACGGATATCAAACAGGAGTTCAACAGTTATGCGGTCGCCCTCGGTTTTGTCCGTTGGTTTTAATTTATGGTAAAATGTCTTTTTATTGTGCTAATCGGGATTCTGCTGTTTCCCGTCATGGCAACAGGCGATGCGATTGTTGTTACCCGCGCGATGAAAGCATCAACGATTGCGGAAATCTTTATAACCCGTGATTCCGTTGCCGTAGAGCTGGAAATCGGCCTGTCCGATCTTCCCGCGTTCCGTAACGTCATGCCGGACCCGATCTACGAGCGGCTGGGATTCGATCCCGAGCCGTTCGACAAGCGGCTATTGCAATTTCTGACACACGACTGGGAGATCAAGGCCGACGGTGAAAGGCTCCCGGGTCGGGTGACTGAGATAATCCCGCGGTACCGGATTGTGAGGGACGAAATCACGGGTGAACCGCTGCCGTCTACAGGTGAAGGCGGTGAAGTTGTTGTTTTTGTACGGCTTCTTCACAAACTTACAGGCACGCCTCGATCGCTCACCTTCAGACCTCCAGTCGACGAAACAGGACAAACCGCGACGGCAACAATTGGATTTGTTGTTTATCACGAAGGATTGCCCGTATCTGATTTTCGCTACCTGGGCGGTGTGGAAACACTGGACCTGGACTGGTCCGACCCGTGGTATTCGCGATTCCAGAACCGCAACCTGCGCCGGAGATTTGATTCTCCCATTTCTGTTTACCTGTACATCGAAAATTATGAAGTGCGCCGGGAAATCATCGCCCGGCCCCTCGATCTTCAGCGATGGTTCGACCTCGGGCTGGAGGGCCGGGACACGATTTACGTTGCCGAACAGGAAGAAATCAAACGTCGTGTCGCCGAGTATTTTTCCACACACAACAACGTCACCATCGACGGCCGTGCCGCCGAACCCGTTCTGGACAGAATACACTTCGTACGCCGATCGTTGCGCCAAACCGGCGTGATCGATCCGCCCGAAGACCTGCCGGCTATCTCCGCGACACTCGGAGTTATTTACGTATACCCGGTGGACAGCCTGCCCGACGTTGCCACCATGGCGTGGCCCCTGTTTGACGAAAAGATACCAAAAGTCCCGTCTTCGGCGACGGATGAAGCGGGTGGCCTGCCGTACTTTCTGGCTCCGGGAGATTCGGTGCTGGTGTGGCAGAATTTTCTGAAAAATCCGACGATTCCGGCCCTCGTTCTGATTGATTATCCACGAGGCGGCTTTTCGATTCCGCTGTTCACAGCGGCGAGTCTATTATTATTGATTGTCCTGCTCGTCGTATCGTTTCGTGTTCGAAAATATCGATCTCCGGCCTTTCTGGTGTCAGTTGTAATCCTGCTTGCCGCGGCTTTTCTTCTGTCGAACTATTCGAGGATCACCGTCCCGTCGCCCGTTGGAGGAGGAGTAACGCAGGAGGACAGCGAGTCTGTCATCGGTGGATTGCTGACGAACGTTTACAGGGCGTTTGATTTCAGAGATGAGAGTATCATTTATGATACGCTGGAGAGGAGCGCGTCCGGCGAACTGCTCACGCAGGTCTATCTGGAAACCCGAAAAGCGCTCGAACTCCAGAACCAGGGCGGCGCTCGTGTGAAGGTTAATGAAGTTTCGGTGGATTCGGTATATGTCCAGACCAACCGTGGAAAAAACGGTTTTACCGCGCAATGCACCTGGACGGTGTCAGGATCGGTAGGCCACTGGGGCCACCTGCACACGAGAAAAAACCAGTACCAGGCGATGTTGACGGTCCAGCCGGTGGACGGCGTGTGGAAAATAGCGGGTCTGCGGCTGCTCGATGAGAAACGTCTGATACAGGGACCGATATGATCACAGTATCTGATTTGCAGTTCAGCTACCGTGGCGGGGATTTCAAACTCCGAATACCTCAATTGACGATCAACGAGGGTTCGACAGTAGCGGTGGTTGGTCCGAGCGGGACGGGTAAAACAACACTTCTTAATCTGGTCGCCGGTGTGTTGTTGCCGACGGCGGGCAGGGTATTTGTCGGCGATGTTGAGGTATCCGGCCTTGGAGATGGTCCGCGCCGCCGCTTCCGCATTACCACGATAGGAATGATCTTTCAGGAATTCGAACTGCTCTCCTACCTGAACGTGCTGGACAATATATTGCTGCCCCACCGGATAAATTCCGCGCTTGTGCTGGATGCAGATGTCCGTGACCGCGCAGTACGCCTGGCGGACGAAGTGGGTATCGCGGATAAACTGAAACGAAAAGTCGGCCAGCTGTCGCAGGGCGAACGGCAGCGTGTGGCCGTCTGCCGTGCGCTTCTCACACGCCCCGATCTGATCCTGGCCGACGAGCCCACGGGAAATCTTGACCCGGCCAACAAGGGCCGCGTGCTCGATATTCTGATGGATTACGTGGACCGGAACAAAACGACCCTGGTGACGGTCACCCACGACCACGACCTGCTGCAAAACTTCGAGAGAACAATTCAGTTCGCAGAGTTCTACGACGAAAACGCAGATTCTATTTCACCGCGGGAGCAAGAACCGGACGGGGGTGGGAAGTGAAACACGTACTGTACCTCGCGTGGTGCTACCTTTCCTATCACCGGATAAAAACGTCGATACTGATCTTTTCTATCACGTTGATTATTTTTCTGCCGGTGGGACTGCGAGTGCTGGTGGACCAGAGCGAAGAGGAGTTGTCGGTACGTGCGGAGACGACACCCCTGCTCGTTGGAGCGAAGGGTAGCCCTCTGGAACTGGTTCTGAATTCGCTGTATTTTGAGTCGGATGTTCCGCCGGCGATTGGTCACGGGCAAGTGGCCCGTGTAGGAGATTCCGGTCTTGCACGGGCGATCCCCCTGTATACGCGATTCAGGTCGGGCCAATACCCGATTATCGGAACCAGCCTGGACTATTTTGATTTTCGCCATCTCGAGGTCAAGACGGGCAGGCAGATGGCCGTTCTTGGCGAGTGCCTGCTGGGCGCAGACGTTGCCGATGCGCTGGGCGCCGTCCCGGGCGAATTTGCTGTATCGTCACCCGAAACTGTGTTTGACCTCGCCGGTGTGTATCCCTTGAGGATGAAAATCGTGGGTATTTTGCGCCGGTCTCACACACCGGACGACCGGGCGATATTTGTCGATATCAAGACTTCCTGGGTAATTGAGGGTCTGGGGCACGGCCACCAGGACATGGCGCGGCCGGAGGCGGCGCCGGGTGTGCTTCGGCGGGACGGTAACAAGGTGGTCACCAACGCATCTGTAGTGCAGTACAATGAGATCACAGACAAAAACATGGATTCGTTCCACTTTCATGGTGATACGAGTGATTTTCCTGTAACGGCCGTTATCGTTGTACCCAATGACGACAAGGCCTCCGCGTTATTGCGTGGCAGGTATCTGTCGGAGGACGAACGTGTACAAATCGTCGCACCCGACGGTGTGATCGCGGAATTGCTGTCGACCATACTGACGGTACAGACGTACGTGGTGACGGCAGTTGTTCTCGTCGGTCTGTCCACGCTGGCCACGGCGGTTCTGGTGTTTCTGCTGTCCCTGCGTCTCAGACGCAGGGAAATAGAAACGATGTCGAGGATCGGCGGTTCGCGTCGTGTTGTTGTAGCTGTACTGTCGATGGAGATCGTTGGAGTTGTGGTTGCCGGTATTGTGCTCGCGGCGGGGCTGACGATACTAACTTCTCTCTTCGGATCAACTTTAATACGCGCCGTGATTCTTTCATAGACGGGGGAATCGAGATGAATAAATGGAACTGGTTGATACTTTTCATTATTTCGACCGTTAGCTGGGGCTGTTCGTCCGATACGGAACAAACGAAGACCTCACACGATTCAACACCTTCACAGACAGTTGGGAATGAAAAAAGAGTTGTTTGCACTGTCAACTACCCGCTGGCATATTTCGCTGGTCGGATCGGTGGCGGCCGCGTCGACGTGAAATTCCCGGCGCCCGCGGATATCGATCCCGCCTTCTGGAATCCCGATGTCTCCACAATAAATTCTTTCCAGGAAGCGGACCTGGTCCTGCTGAACGGGGCCACGTACGCCAAGTGGGTGGCAAAAGTCTCTTTACCGCCCTCCCGGGTGGTGGATACTTCCGCCCGTTTCAAGGACCGTTTCATCCACATAGAAAATGCCGTGACCCACACGCACGGTCCGGGCGGCGACCACGCGCACACCGGTACTGCTTTCACCACGTGGCTGGATTTTGATTTTGCGATCCAGCACGCACGCGCGATTCTCGACGTCTATTCCAGGAAGTGGCCGGATCTGGATAACGAATGGAAGCAGGGTTACCGGCCGCTGGAACAGGATCTGATGGGGCTGGATTCGGCAATAAAAAACGTTGTTGCCGGGGGCCACGATCTGCCGGTGGTGGTATCTCACCCCATTTATCAGTATATGAATCGCCGGTACAATTTGAATATGCGGAGCGTGATGTGGGAACCCGACCAGTTTCCCACCGAAGCAAAGTGGCGGCAACTCGAACGGATGCTGGAGGGTTTTAACGCCGGGTGGATGATCTGGGAAGGGGAAGCGCTACCCGAAACGAAAGCGCGTCTGAGGGAGATGGGGCTGGAAAGCGCTGTTTTTAATCCATGTGGCAACAGACCGGACACCGGCGACTTCATGTCCGTCATGCGCCAGAATATAGAAAACCTGGAACGCGTGTACACACCGCCCAACGGTCAATAAGTAGGGTAATGATGCTAACGATATGGTATAAAGCCTGTTACGGAAGTTTCCACCATCCGTCGATTGATGGAGTTAATTGCAGGGTGGCCCGATTTAGATAAACTAATTGCTTGTGTATACGCCCATCTGATTGTTAGAATGCCCGGCGAGCCGGTAAACGGACAAACAGCTGCCGGTCTCGTTATCAGTCTGTAAAAGTTGGATGAATGCATTCTAAACACAGTTTTGGAGGATAGAGATATGAAGAGAATCGTGATGACTTGTCTTATCTGCGTACTGATGTCGGTATCGATCGCCAGCGCGCAGGTAGACCAGTATATGGAAATGCTCCGGACAGACGTTCGCGCCGAAAAAGTCGCGGTAATCACGGAAGTGATGGAGTTTACCGCAGAGGAAGGCGAACTGTTCTGGCCGATTTACAGGGAATACGAACTTGAACTGGCAGCGCTGTTCGACCAGCGTCTGGCCAACATCAAGGACTACGCCGAAAATATCGACGCAATCGACGAAGAAAAAGCGGACAAGCTGATCTCGACCGCATTTAAGCTTCAGGAAAAACGCCAGAAACTGAACAAGTCATACTACAAAAAGTTTAAAAAATCATTGGGCGCCAAACGGGCCGCCACGTTTATGCAGCTGGAAGGTCAGATCGAACTGCTGATCGACC
>CAYUDF010000213.1:0-5830 GCA_964443465.1 uncultured bacterium | reverse complement strand
GAGGTCGTCAGAAAAAAAGTCAACGACCTCCGGGCGGAAGGCGAAAAGATCGACTATCTGTCGTTTGTGCCCGACGGTGAAGCCACGCTGGACATCAACCTGGGCCGCGAGATCGACATGTTGAGAGAACTGGACATCGACGTCGCGGTAATCACAAACGCCTCCATCATCGACGATCCCGACGTGCAGCACGAACTGGCAAAGGCGGATCTTGTCTCTCTCAAGGTCGACGCGGTCCGCGAACGCGCGTGGCGCGCGGTCGACCGCCCCCATGGCAAACTGTCGCTGGATTCCATCCTGGAAGGCATGGTTCAGTTTTCCAAGATATTCAAGGGTAAGCTTCTCACGGAAACCCTGATGCTCGACGGAGCAAATGACAGCGAAGAAGATATCACTGCTTCCGCCGAGTTTATTGCCGGTTTGAATGCCGACTTTTCATACATCTGCATTCCCACACGTCCGCCGACGGAGAACTGGGTGCACGCTCCCAGCGAGGAAGCGGTCAACAGGGCGTTCCAGATTTATTCCAGTTTTATCAACAACGTCGAATGTCTTCTTGGAATGGAAAGTGGATCGTTCGGTTTCAGCGGTGACGTTGAAAAGGACATTCTGGGTATTACCGCCGTTCATCCGATGCAGGACACTGCCGTCGGGGAGTTGCTCGAACGCGCCGGTGAAGACTGGGCGATTATCACCAGGATGGTTGAAGAGGAAAAAATCGTTGAATTGACCCACAACGGCGGCAAGTTCTACTTTCGCAAGCTTCCCAATGTGAAGCGCAAGCTTGATTGATTCGAGTTTCCCACACGGACCATGAAACGAACATTAATATTACTGTGTTTTGTTTTCTCTCTGACCCTGTTTGTGGGATGTGGCGGGTCGGATCGCCAGTATAATCTCGTTCTGATCACGGTGGATACACTGCGCCCCGACCGCCTCGGGTTCGGCGGGCATAACCGGCCCACAAGCCCCGTGGCCGACCGCCTGGCCGAAGACGGCGTGGTGTTTCCCAACAGTTACAGCCAGTCGGGCTGGACGCTGCCGTCTGTTGCCACCATTTTTACCGGACGTTATCCCAAGGACCACGGCGCCACCGACTTCCACTGGTCGCTCGACCACACGCTGCCCACCCTGGCTTCGATCCTGCGGTCCAACGGGTACGAGACACTCGGGTACGTGAGCCATGTGATGCTCACTCCCACTTATGGCATCGCCGACGGGTTTTCGAAATACGATTACAGTGTGCTCAATGTCGGCGACCCACACGACGTCACCACAGCCCAGCAGCTGACGGATCTTGCCATCGCCGGCGTGAAAAACACGGAAAAGCCGTATTTTTTGTGGGTCCATTATTTTGATCCACACTTTGAATACCTGGCGCACTCGGCGTATGCGTCATTCGGCGATTCGGATATCGACCGTTACGACGGTGAGATCGCGTATAATGATTTTCACATCGGGCGACTGTTGCAACAACTGCCCGACAAAAACAACACCATCGTGATCTTTACATCGGATCACGGCGAGGAGTTTCAGGAACACGGTGGCGAGTTTCACTACACGCTGTACGACGAAGTGATGCGCGTTCCGCTGGTCATACAAGCGCCGTTTCTGGAACACCGTGTCGACCATTCAACGACCGAACAGATCGATATGCTTCCCACCATTCTTGGTCTTCTCGACATCGTTTCGCCGGAAGGGCTGCCGGGCAGAGACCTTCTCGATCCGGCTTCTCCCGGAGGTGGCCCGATTTATGTCGAGCGCGACCGCCCGCCGCCGTGGCGGCAACGCGGCGTCATCCGTGACGGCCTGAAGCTGATTTACATCGAACGCGCGGACAGCAACTCGATTCCGCCCGCCAGCAGGGGCACGCATATACCTGTGACGTTTGTCCATGCGGGTACGATGTTGTACGACCTGAAGCGAGACCCGGGCGAAAAAAACGATATCTTCGACCCTACGGATCCGCGCGCGCTGGAACTGCTCGGCCTGATGACGACGCATTTCAGCACGCGTAAGTACGAAGAAGCAGGGGTTGAACTGGACGAACAGATGCTCAACAAGTTGCGAAGCCTCGGCTATATTCGATGATTCGTTGCGGGCAGGGTGTTAGACGGATGCGGGATCAGGTAGCGGATTTGTCCTGATTGACGGGGAGTCTAAGGGTTACAGCGGTGCCTTCTCCCGGTTTGCTCTCCACCGAAATCCGTCCCCCGTGTTTCTGGATGATGTTATAACTGATCGACATTCCCAGCCCCGTACCGACCCCAACCCCTTTTGTCGTGAAACCAGGATCAAAAATGCGCCCCAGTTTGTTTTCCGGGATGCCCCGGCCGGTGTCGGCAAATATAATCGACACGTCGTCACCGAGGTGTTCTGTCGTGATGCGGATTTTGCCTTTGTCCTCAATGGCCTGTTCGGCGTTGGACAAAATGTTCATGAACACCTGGTTCAATTGATTGGGATAACACCGTATGTTCGGCAGCATTCCATAGTTTTTTTCTATTTCCACCCGGCCCTTAAGTTCGTGTTGTAACAATGTCAGCGTGCTGTCCAGTCCCTCGTGTACGTTGGCAGTCTGGAAATCGGCCTCGTCCAACCTGGCAAAATTTTTGAGGCTGTGGACGATTTTGGCGATCCGGTCACTGGCCGTCACGGTGACTTCATTGTTGTTTTTCAAAACATCCATCGCGGTGTGAAACTTTTTACTCTCCTTCAGCGCGGCCAGGTCGGGGGATTCCTCCAGCGCCCGATGCAGTATCTCGATTGACCGTGCCGTGGTGTCGGAGGCGCTCTTGACGGCGCCGACGGGGTTATTGATCTCGTGGGCGACGCCGGCCACCAGGTTTCCCAGCGACGCCATCTTTTCGCGCATGACCAGCTGTTGTTGCGCTTCCTTCAGTTGCTCGAGCGCGTCCTCCAGGTCGCGGTTCTTGTCACCCAACTGGGTGTTGGCCGCACGTAACTCCCTCTGTTGAATGTTGATCTTCTGCCCGGCCTCGCGCAGCGACACCGCCATTCGGTTAAACGAACGCGACAGGTCGCCGATTTCGTCGCCGGAGACAAACTCCATCTGGGCTTCGTCAATGGTTAAGTCTCCTTCCTGTCCCTGTTCGGCGGCGAGCGCGATATTTTCGGCTGCGGCGGCCAATCGCTTGACGGGAGTTGTGATCAGTCTCACCAGCGCCGTAGACAGTACCAGGGCAACCAGCGTAATACCGATCAAAATTAACAGACTCATCCTCCGCGCCCGGTGATAGGAGTCGCTTGTCCGTTCGGCTGCTTCGAGCGATGCACGTTCGTTCACCTGCACCAGTTGTTCAAGTGTTTCACCGATTTCGTCGAACACGTGTCCCGTTTCGCCGCGGCTGATCAGTTCGATCGCTTTGTCGGATTCGTATTGCATGGATAACAGGAAGAATTCGATGGAAATCTCCTGGTACCGATCCCATTGTCCGTCGAATTTCTCATAGAGAAACCCCTGTTCGGGTGTGTTGATGAGTGGCTCGTAGACGTCCCGGTTGTGTTCGATGGATTCGATTAACGACACCAAGGCAAGCTGAAGGCGCATCTTTGTGGAGTCGTTATCCGCCAGCGCGTGCTGGAGCTGGGCGGCGCGTAGATCCGCCGTCTGGGAGTTGATATTGCCGAGTGCAACGGCGCTGGGCAGCCACCGGTACGTCACCTGGTCGAAATCGTCTTTGAGGACGGTCATCCGGTACAGTAAACCGGCATTTGTGCCTGCCATCAGGACGAGCACAATCCCCAGGATAATCGCTTGTTTCTTGCGAAGTCTGAGATCTCTGAATCTTTTCATTGGCTGGGAATCACGGGTCAGTTGTTATCGGACCGGATAACCGTAAGTGTAATGACGTCACCGGTCACGAGGTTGTTGTCAATATAACCAATCGCGCCCGGAGTCGAAGCGACCTTTTGAAGCAGGTCTTCCTGGGAACCCATGGCTTCCGGTGGTTTGCCTTCACCGGTCAGCATGTTTCTCATCCAGATCGATTTCATGCGGGACGCCGATTTTCCTAAAAAGTCGTAAAACATCAGCTTGATATCGGTCTTCGGTTTGAGGTCGATCAGAATAATAGGTTCTCCGTTGTCCCACTCCTTGATATCACCGGTATACAGGTCGAGCAGTTGGGCCTTAGTGATTCCGCTGGCTGGCACGGACGGGTGTGCAATGACGGCGACCTCGGCGCTCAGCGCCGTCGGGGCCGCGGCCATAACAATCAATATTCCAATCAACAGTTTGTTCATTTTCTGTTTTTACCGGTACCGTCAAAAAGAGACGGACACCGCCATCGCGTAAAACTCGAATTTTTCGTCGATATAATCTTCTATGTTGGCCTGCGTATCGCCGCCGGAAATCGATGCTTTGAGCGCGACACGGTCGCTCAATGAATACGCGACACCAATACCCGGGATTGTCATTCTAACCTCGAAGATATCGAAACTGCCGTCGTCCTTCAGTATTGTGTTGTTTGTTTTTAATTCCCAAATAGTGAAGTAAACGAGCAGCTGGTCCCAGAACGTGTAACCCATCGTGAAATAGACAAACTCCATATCGGCGTCGAGTGCCGGTTCATTGTCCTCGTAATGGACAGTGAGCCCCTCGCTCTCGAACATGAAATCGCCGACGGTGAATGAAAGGTCGAATCCTGCCCGGATCCTGCGCACGCTGTTGAAGTATCCCTCCGGCCTCGAGAACAGGGAATCCAGGTACTGGAACCGGCTGGTGTTATCGCCTGTCGAAGAAAACCCGAACTTGATGGTTTTGTATCGCAGACCGATCCGTGAGCCAAACATGAATGTTTTAGACGTGTCTATTCCCGTCTGGCCGAAATCGGCATCTGTGTTGATATTGGGACTATTGCCCCAGTACGCCGCGTAGTCAAACTTGACACTTTTGATAGGCGCAAAACCGTACACCTGCACGTACGCCTGCTCCGGGACAAACTCACTGATCGGAATGATTTCCTGAAAGGACGTTTCGTATACCAGCGGCCGGATGATGTACGGAAGGAGCGGCGTACGGTTCTTGATCTCATTGAGATTATTGTATTTCGGGATCAGTAGTCCCATCTTGATCGTAAAATACTTGTTACGCCGATACTTGGCCCACGCTTCCTCCAGGGCAAACGATCCCCAGTTGCGGTACGACGAATACGAGTTGGTGAACTCAAAGTTGATAAACGCCGACCATCTCCGAAGCAGGTCCTTCTGTAACAACAGGTTCAGTTGTTGTGTGGTGAACGAGGTACTCCGCTTCTGGGTTTGAATATCTTTCTGGTAATAAAGGGAGCCCTGGAAGTAACCCAGCACACTGATCCGGCTCTCGTCGGCTTGAGCCAGCCCCTTTGCGGGTGTCAGAAGGAGCAGCGCGATCAGTCCGAAAAGTGGTTTGAGAGTCATTAACGGCGTCCTCGTGTCGGTATTGCCCAGTTTTTGACGCGTTTGAACGTGGCTGAATGTGCCCAGAATGTATCAGATCGACTGAATCTCATCTACTTTTATCCGGTCCCAAGAGGACCCGTCGGGCGGCGAGCCGTCGGAGGGAAATAATGATAACTTTGTGCGATTATACAAGATAGATCGACCCGGGGCGGCCAGAAACCCGACAAAGGGGCTTTGAATCTGAACCTATGTAAGGTATAATTGACACTCCATTCCGACGATAGGGGAGTCCCTTAATTATATGGGTCCGGCGGTCGCTGCTCGTGAGCGGTTGCTGTCAAACTTGATTTACATTGATTTGTAAATCATGTAGTGATATTACGCGCTGAGCAAAAAGTTAAGGACCCCAAACTTTCGAGCCTCTCAC
>CAYUDF010000212.1:3200-5837 GCA_964443465.1 uncultured bacterium | reverse complement strand
ACATATTCCCGGTCGAAGTGTTCATCAGCTACGGCAGCGGCATTCATCTCGTCGAGGCGGACCGGCGACAACGGAAACCCCAGTCTGCCGACTATCGCGATGCGTGGGATTTTATTACGGATTGGGCCGCCACTAGAAAAGCCCGAATAAACTCGGCAACGTCGATCATTTGAGGAGTATCATTTTTTTGGTTAGCGATTTCTTGCGGGTTTCCAGCCGGTAGAAATAAACGCCGGATCCAACACGGTTCCGCCGCTCATCCTCGCCAATCCAATCGACCTTGTGAAACCCGATGTCAAAGATTTCGTCTGTGATGGTTTTTATGTGTTTTCCGCTGACGTCATAGACAGATAAAGTAACATGCGTTTTTTCGGGTAGAATAAACGAAATAGTGGTCGACGGATTAAACGGGTTGGGTTGATTCTGCAGCAGTTGAAGATTGTGCCCGGCAACACTTACCGCTTTTTCGGGCGAGCGGATTTCCCTACCGTCAGACAGTTTGACAGCCAAGGTATAGTAGATCGTTGAACCGGCGAACGAAACCGGATCAATGAAACTCCGCGCGGTCTTGTCCAGAGTCCCGCCGCGGTTGATACATTCGGATTGAGACGCCTTATCCAATCTTCTGTAGATATCAAAACCTGCTATTTCCTCGTCGGCAGCGATCTGCCAGGCGAGTTCCACATACTCTCCCCTGCTGATCGGGGTAAATTGCGTGATATACACTGGCGTACCTGGTTGCACACAGATATCAGCGGTTTGAATTGTTTGGACCATCGGGACATCCAGAACGGCAAAATTGTCCGCCGATCCGGGTACCGTTCCAACGGTACAATCAAGTCCGATCGACGCTAAAATCGTGTCAGCATTGGCCACGTATTGCAATCCGATTGTTGAGGGTCCGACCGATTTGGTTGTCACGGGAGCGACCACAAACTCGGAGGTGAGTTGCAGAACACTGCATCCGCTGTTTGTGATATTCGACGCCGGAACGGAGATCGTCGTGCGATGGACCGGCGCGGTATCGAACAACATCGAGCAGTCTGCTGGCCAGCAGCTCTCGACACCGTAGCCCTCCAGTTTGGTATATAGCAAGTTTACAGGCGTATACTGATAAGAACTCCCATACGTGGAATCGGTGTTCTTGACCATCTCGTACACCTGTGTGATGTCAACGACGTCTGTGCTCTGCGGGGTGAGATCGGATACGTAGTACCTCACCGTACCCGCGGGGTGCGAAACAATGGGCTTCCACGGCTGATCGAACGAGTCTTCTGATCTGGAAGTGACGAGCCCCCCTTCGATCAGATATCCGCCGTTGGTGGAATCATAATCACATGGACTGGGGATATTGAAATGTACGGTTTGTGATTTCCAGGTATCCGTACCTTCATTCCAGAAGTCGATCACAATCGACCATTCACCGTATGTGATGCCGCCCAAGAGTCTAAAATCGGCGGATCTGCCTCCTGTCACGACAAATGGTGGATCCCAGTACAACCAGGGACTGTAAATCAATAAATCGTAACCAACCCACAGCCTTTTATCACCATTTGAATCGATGCCCAGATCACCAAATTCGCTCACTCCATCGACGGTAACAACGGAATCACCGTAAGCCGCTCGCACAAAATACGGTCTGACTTCCAGTTCAAGATCTACTCCGCCAGAGGTATTCGGTCGCATCAACAATCGAAGGTAGCAGTTTATATCCAGCCACCACGTGCCCCAGTACATATCCCAAACTCCGAAGTCGGTGTTTTCCCAGAACTGGAGGTCCCAGATAAATTCACGAACTACTCTCGTTTGACAGGAGTCAGCGGTTTGGGCAACGGTTCCGTCGTAACTTGCTGTACGATTCTCGGGATTCAGTTTGATGGTTGTTGCGGCAGATATTGAATTCGCGAGTACGACGATGGCTACTACAGTCGACACCGAGATCCAACTCGTATACGCCAAGGATCGTTTGCGAATATTCATGATGATAGTACCTGACTTGAGTTGCTTTATATTCTACCAGATCATCTACTGATATAGTAGACGCAACTGTTCAACTCAAGCACCGGAACCCGACTTTTGAAATTTGAGTGTTTTCGTTTGGAAAAAGATCACTCGTTTTTCCTTTTGAATATTTTCATGTGGTCGTTGCCGTAAACGCGGTCGGGCCGCTTCGCGGCACCTCGCTCATTGTAGTACTGCAGGTGCTCGGCCTCATGTTTATTGTGTGCAGCGCACAACAATTTCAGGTTCGCAAGTGAATGGCTGCCGCCCCTTGCAAAAGGCGTCTCGTCGTGGTGAATCTCCAGATCCCAGGTTGATTTGCATCGGCCGCTTTGCGGCACCTCGCACATTATAGTACTGCGGGAGCTCGGTTTTCCGTTTGATCCGACGTAGGTGCACTGTCCCCCGTCCCGGTTATAAACCGCGTCTCTTGAAGCCGGGCTGATATGGCGCGATGTTTCTCCGGTACCGCTTGTTTTTGGATGAGTTTTGTTCTTACGCTTTTCCCGGCGTTCGGCGCGTTGTACAGGATCGTGTTTCTCCAGCCAGGTCTGCGCCAGTTCAAGCATCAGGGTGTTATAGTCGATACCGCACGGGTGTTTACCCGACATCAGTTCCTTGCAGCGGTCCAGCATC
>CAYUDF010000212.1:0-3100 GCA_964443465.1 uncultured bacterium | reverse complement strand
GTCCACCAGGCAGTTCACCTGGTGCATGACAACGGTTTTCATCTTTCTATCGGGTGCCGAGGTTTCAGGACTGGCAAGATTTCTACCGCCGCTGCGGTGGAGGATTTCACCCAACTCCGGACTACTCTCAGGAAGAGACGAGGCTGTTTCCGCGCCTCTCAGTCCCGGCCCGGCGAGCGCCAGCCCGCATGAGCCATTAAAAGCTCCAGCGGGCTGGCGACCGCGCCGGGGTTCCACCGGCTGCCGGATCACTACCGGCCGTGTGTCGTCCCGGTATTTGATCTGGGGTTCGAAGCGCGCGACGATCTGGAATACCTGCCGTTGGCTCTTTCCGATGATTTCGACCAGGAGCTCGCGGGTGATGTACTTCCAGGCGATCGACAGCGTGCTGAGATTCACCCGGCCGTCCCGGAGATAGTCATATGCTTCGGGGCATTTCCGGATGGCGCGTGCCGCGCAGATCCGGCGATTGGCGGACGACTCCGAGTAGCCGAGGCCATCGGTACAATAAACAAAAAGTGAGCTGTAGCCGAGACCACGATAGAGTTTGCGATTCTCGACCTCGATCAGGTGCGGCAATATTTCAAGTGTGAGATTATGTTCCTGTTTTACTAACTTCAATAAACGATTTAGCAGTTCTCGATCGGAGCAACCTTTCAAAGATCTCATGGCAATCCTCCCGTCGTGTTATACCTTCGTCATCACTTGCCAGCCAGGTTTGTATTATAACACACTACTTTTCATCTTCGTCAGACGGCGCGTAGGCATTGATATCAAGAGGAAGAGCGCGAATGAGAGAAGTAAAAGCTTGTCAAGATAAAAATTAACAAACTGATAAACAGTTGTATTTTTTTTGCAAACGGGCGAATCTCCCGTTAACATATTCAGCGAAACAAAAGGACAGCAAGTGCCACCAGAAAAACGCATCAATCCCGGCGACAGATTGTACGACGTCCTGTTCGACGAGAACCAGGACGCACGAGTCTGCACGGACATTCCGGAAGACGCGTGCACCAACGTGTCGCGAAACTTCTTTGTTCATCTTGTCGCGCAGGTCGCCACAAAAACTGGCGACGCTTTGTCCAGTCCGCGCCTGGTTCTGTCGTGGCTGCTGGCCGGTCTCGGCGTGTCACCGGCAATCATCGGCCTGGTGGTACCGGTGCGCGAAGCGGGCTCGCTGTTACCGCAGCTCGCCATCGGAAGCCTGGTCCGCCGCGTACCGGTTCGGAAGTGGTTGTGGGTCGCCGGCAGCATCGCCCAGGGATTGACGGTACTTGGTATCGCCGCGGTTGCGCTGACGCTTCGCGGATCGACGGCCGGCTGGACGATTGTCGGACTGATCACATTGTTCAGCCTGGCCCGCGGTGTTTGTTCGGTCACGGGCAAGGATCTCGTCGGCAAAACGATTCCCAAGAAACGACGGGGCCGGTTGTCGGGACTGTCGGCATCGATTGCCGGTATTGTAACGGTTTTATTCGGGGGTGGTCTTGCGCTGGTGGGCCCCGAGCAACTGCCGATTACGGCATTTGTGGCTTTTATCGCCGTGGCAGGCGGAATGTGGTTGATCGCCGCCGGCGCGATGGCGCGACTTTCAGAACAACCGGGCGCAACTGGCGGCGGAGCCAACGCGATGCGCCTTGCCCTGGAAAGTCTGCGACTGCTTTCCCGCGACCGGATGTTCGGCCGGTTTGTTCTGTCCCGCGCGCTGCTTGCCAGTACGGTATTGTCGATGCCCTTTTACGTATTGCTCGCCCGCGACGCAACCGGTGACCGGGCGGCCACACTGGGGTTGTTTATCATCGCCAGCAGCCTGGCGACCGCTCTCAGCGGTTACGCGTGGGGAAAACTGTCAGACCACAGCAGCCGCAAAACACTGGTGATCGCCGGTACCATGGCCTCCGTGGTCGGAATCGTCGCCTTCATCATCGGCACGCTGGCCGACGACCCCGCCACAGCGGCAAACGCGGAGCCCCACGGCGCAAGGCCGTGGATCTTCGCCGCCCTGTTTTTTCTGCTCGCGCTGTCCCACACCGGCATCCGCGTCGGCAGAAAAACATATCTCGTCGACATGGCGCCGTCAGACGACCGCGCGTCATACGTGGCGGTAAGCAATACCGTCATCGGAGTGGTTCTTCTATTCAGCGGCAGTCTCGGTGTGCTTGGAACGTTTCTATCGTCCTACGAAGTGATACTTGTGTTCGCTCTCCTGGGGCTTGCCGGCGCCATTGTTGCTGCCACACTGGGTGAAGTAGAATAACCCCGATCAAAAACACAGATAAACAAAAAGCCCCCCGGATATTTTCCGGGGGGCTTTTGAATGAAACAAAGTAACAGAACTGCTAGCGCTTGTAGTGAATCTCCGTTTCGGAGTTGATAATCACATCAAGGCCAAGCACGGTAATGGAGTCAACCGGTCCGCTGTCGCCGGAAACGGCTTGGACGCGACCGAATACTTTCTCGGGCGTGCCGTTCCATTCCTTCAGGAAAAATCCGTACAGTTTTTCCTCGGCGCCCCAGCGAATCACGCGCACGCGCACGCGGTCGCCGACTTCGACGCTGTCGGGGTGCAGCCACTTCCACTCGGGTTTGTCCCAGTCCTTATCGTCGTCACGGTCGCCGCCACCATATGCGACGGAAGGAATGGTGTCGTTGGGAATGGTGTCATTGGGAACGGAGTCGCGCAACATCGCGAAGTGTACCCATGTGCCCATGATCTCGAGCGCGTGATCGTCGCGGTTGACGTCGGTCACCGGACCGCGTAGCTCGTTTTTAAGACCCCAGCAACCCCAGTCTTCGCACCGGTTGCAGCCGTCCCAATCGTGGTCGTTATCCCAATCGCCGTCGCCGGTGAGACCAGCGGTCGGATCGGGCATGGTGTCGGGCGGCGGCGGAGCCACATTGCAGTGAACCACGCTGATACCTCTGGCCAGGATACGGTCGGGGTCACCGGCATAATCGCCGTTAACCGCTACCCAGTCGCCCACTTCGATGCGATCGGGTTCCATCAACACCACACAACCGAAGTTGGCGAGCAGAAAATCGCTCACTTCTCCACCGGACTCAACCAGGATAACTTCCATCACGGTCGGTGTGGTGGGCC
>CAYUDF010000211.1:0-5845 GCA_964443465.1 uncultured bacterium | reverse complement strand
CAGCGCGTCCTCAACCTCGGGCTCAACTTCCGCGAAGGCGGTTAGGCAGCCCACGCAAACTCCCAAATCGCCACGCAGATTTCCAAAGGCCGGACTCCGAAACCACATGTCCTGGAATGACTTGCAGCCCCGCCCGTAATTGGGCTGTAATTAACTTACTCCTTAACACTACCAACATATTGCAGGGAGGGATTACTTGGAGGGGACAAGGAGGTAAGCGAGATGAAAAAGGTAATCCTGTTTGTGGCCGTCACTGTCGCTGTGCTCGCCATCGGTTGCAGCTCGATCAAAGTGAGAACCGACCACGACGAACTGGTTTCGTTCAGAGACTTCCGCACCTATATGTGGATCGCAGGCGTCTCGGGCAACCGGGGCAACCCGGCGGTGGACAGCCCGCTGACCGGCCGCCGCATCCAGAACGCCGTAGACGGCGAACTGATCGGGCGTGGTTATCGTCGGACAGATGCCGGAGTGCCCGACTTCTATATCACATACAGCGTGACGTCGTTGCGCCGTACCGACATCACATCGACCGGTGACCCGTACAGCCACCGATACTTTTCGGGATATCGCGCGTACCGTAACCACGGTGTGGGTGTCGAGGCGCAGACCAGCCACTGGATCGAAAGCACGATCGTTCTGGACGTGATCGACGCGGCGACCGGCGAAGTGGTGTGGCGCGGCTGGGCAACGGCCGACCTGGATACCAATCCGAGCCCGGATCGAGTGTCGTACTACGTCGAACGCGCTGTCGCAAAGATACTGAAGGAGTTCCCGCCGGAGGACTAGGTCCCAAACGGGACCTTCCACGGTAGCCTCACTCCGGGATTCGTGATATACGCCCAACGACGGTCGCTTGTACCTGCTGGAGCGCGACCCCAATCCCGACCTCAACAGCGAAGAGGACCTTGCCATGTCGGCGGATTCGGTCGGGATCACGTATCCGCAGCTGATCCAGCGCGTCCTCAACCTCGGGCTCAACTTCCGCGAAGGCGGTTAAGGCCAAATCTGGCCGCTCCTTGACTCGCATATCCGACTATTGTATGATTTTATACGATCCGTTCAGGCATTTGCCGAAATCCCGAAATCTTAAAGAGCGTGACCATGACCGACGATGCCAGGGGAGAGGTCACACGTATCCTCCAGCAGATCTGCAGCCAGCCGGACAACAGCAGAGAGGCTACCGATCGCCTTTTCCAAATCCTCTACGATGAACTCCACCGTATTGCCGAAAGCCTCATGTGGGGCGAACGCGACCAGCACACCCTCCAGCCCACAGCACTGGTAAACGAAGCGTATCTCAAACTGGTCGGCCGCGTGGGCAGCGACTGGCAGAACCGCGCGCACTTCCTGCGCACGGCCGCGCGCGCGATGCGCCAGGTTCTGGTCGACTACGCACGCCGCCACGCCGCAGCCAAACGGGGCGGCGGCCTGCCGCACGTTACATTGGACGACAACCTTGTCGACGATAAAAGCCCTGCAATCGAGATCCTGGTTTTGTCCGACGCGCTGGAGAGACTGGCCGCGATGGACGACAGAATGGGGCGTGTTGTGGAGATGCGGGTATTCGCCGGCATGAAGATGGTCGAGATCGCCGAAGCGCTTGCGGTTTCGAAGCAAACGACCGACAACGACTGGCGGTTCGCCAAGACGTGGCTGAGTCGCGAACTGGGGAGAGGGACACAATGAACGATCCGGAGCGGTTTGCCCGACTGAAACAGATTTTTCTCGCCGCCCAGGAGCTGTCCGGCGAAGAGCGCCAGGAATATCTACTACGCGAGTGCGCCGATGACACGGAACTCCGTGCCGACGTCGATGCGTTACTCGATGGCGGCGAAGAGGTCCCCGACTTGCTGAAAACCGGAGCGGTCGAAGACATCCTCAAACGCGGTTTCGGTGGCGAGAAATTGGCGCCAAAACCGGAGGCGATACCGGATCGAATCGGCGACTACGAAATTGTAAGCGTGCTCGGTGAGGGCGGCATGGGGATTGTCTACGAAGCGCACCAGGAAAGTCCCCGGCGGCTGGTCGCGCTGAAAGTGATTCGCAGTGGCGCGTCCATCGACGAACAACAGGTCAAGATGTTCCGGCGCGAAGAGCTCGCGCTCGCGCAGCTGAAACATCCGGGCATCGCGTCGATCTACGACGCCGGCCGGACCGACGAAGGCCAGCACTTCTTTGCGATGGAGCTGGTGCGCGGTGTTCCGCTCGACAGCTACCTGGACAAACAGACAAAACACGGCGACACCAACGATCGCCTGAATCTGTTTCTCAAAATCTGCAGCGCGATTAACTACGCCCACCAGTCGGGGATTATCCACCGTGACCTCAAACCGTCCAATATCCTCGTTCAGGAGAATGCCGACGTCAAGGTGCTCGACTTCGGGTTGGCCAAAATCACCGACTCCGATGTAACAATGATGTCGCTCGCCACCGAAGCGGGCCGGGTTCAGGGCACACTGGCATACATGAGCCCGGAACAGGCGCGCGGCGACCCGGCGGCGGTTGATCTGCGTACAGACGTGTACGCGCTCGGCGTCATCATGTACGAAATGCTGACCGGCAAACGCCCCTACACGCTTCATCCGTTTCTTATTCCCCAGGCTGTCCGGACGATCTGCGAGGAAGAACCGGCAAGACCCGGTTCCATCAGCCACAACCTGCGAGGCGACCTCGAAGTCATCCTGCTCAAGGCGCTCGAAAAGGACCCGGACCGGCGCTATCAGAACGTGGCTGCGCTGGCCGACGATATCAACCGTTACCTGGCCGGGCAGCCGATCCTTGCGCGTCCGCCCAGCGCGATGTACCAGTTTCGAAAACTGGTCGCCCGGCACACGGCGCCGTTTGCCGCCGCCGCCGTGGTGTTTGTGCTGGCCATCGCGTTTGGTATCACGATGGCCGTGATGTACCAGGCGCAGTCGCGCGAGCGCGAGCGCGCCGAAACCGCCGCGCGCAAGGCCGAGCGCATCAACGAGTTTCTGCAGAACATGCTGGCCTCACCCGATCCATTTGCCGGTGAGCGCGATATCACGGTGCGCGAAGTGCTCCAGGCCGAAGCGGAAAAGATAGAGGAAGAACTGGCAGACGATCCTGAGGTGAAGGCCGCAGCACTACTTACCATCGGCAACACCTACCGGGGGCTGGCGCTGTACGAAGAAGCCGAACAGTTCCTCAGGGCCGGACTGGAAACGCGACAGCAACTGTACGGTGACTATCACGTGGAAGTTGCCGCGGCTCTCAACGATCTTGGCCACCTGCTGCTGGCCAAAGGAGATTTCGCCGAGGCGGAAACCACACTCACCGCGGCGCTGGAGATGCGGCGAGACCTGCTCGGAGATAATCACGCCGACGTGGCGACGACGATTGACCGGCTCGCCGGTGTGCTCGCCCATAAGGGCTTGTGGGAAGATGCCGTTCCGATGTACCGCGAAGCCCTCGCCATTCGCAGGAGTGTCTACCCGGCGGACCATATCGAGGTGGCAGCCAGTCTGAACGACCTCGCTGTTAATCTGTGGAGGCTGACTCACTACGGCGAGGCCGAGCCTCTGTACCGCGAGGCGCTTGAACTCGCGATCCGAGAGCACGGCGAGCACCACCCCGACGTGGCCACCATGACGGACAACCTCGCGATACTCCTCGACTACCAGGGAAAGGCGGTAGAAGCCGAGCCGCTCCATCGCAAGGCGCTGGCAACGCGTACCGAATTACTTGGAGAGGAGCATCCGATGCTGGTTCTTTCCTGGGCCAATCTAGGGACCAGTCTGGAGATGCAGAAACGGTACGGCGAAGCCGAAGTGGCATTTCGCCGATCGGTCGCCGTCTGCAAGGTCGCGCACGGCAACGGCCACCCGAATATGGGTAATGCGATGTTCAACCTGAGTTATTGTCTGCATCTCGTCAGCGCGTATGATTCGGCGGAGGTGAATTACCGAAGAACGATTGAAATACAGGAGAAAATCCTGAAGGACGACCACCCCAGTGTCATTTTTACACGCGAAAATTTTGCCACACTGCTGATTGATACCGGACGCGAAGACGAGGCCGAACTGGTCCTGCTCGATGTTGCTGAAAAAATGAAAGGTAGAAGACCCGAGGACCACGCGTGCCACCCCCGGGTGCGCTGCCGGCTGGGTTGGTGTTACGCCGCACAGGGCCGGTTCGAAGAAGCTGATTCACTGCTGCGGGATACACGCGAAACCACACTCAAGATATCAAACGTGCGCTGGCGTCTGGATTTTCTGGAGAGAAACGCGAAGATATACCAGTCGTGGGGTCAGCCGGAAGAAGCCGCCGTGTATCTCGCCGCACTGGAAGAATTGCGCAAATAACAAAAAGGGCCCGGGACCCCCGCAGTCTCCCGGACCCTTTCGTCTCAGCAACATCTAACGTATACCCTTGCGGGCGTTGCGACTTCTGTCGCAACGTCCTCAGGGTATGAAGCGCATTGTAAGTACGCTAATGTGCTTCACTTCAATAACAGCATCTTTTTGCTCGTTGTCTGACCGCCGGTGGTCAGACGATAGAAATAGGTGCCCGACGGAACCGCCCTGCCTCGCGAGTTGGTGCCGTACCACACGACCGACCTTATACCGGCCGGCGATTTTTCATCCACGATCACATCCACCAGGCGGCCCTTGACGTCGAACACCTCTAGTTTTACCGGCCCCTCCGCCGTGGGGGCGTAAAATATCGTCGTGTTTCGGGTAAACGGGTTGGGCGTATTCTGCATCAGCTCCGGGTACACCGGCGCCCCATCTCCAGGGCCAACGGCGGTGATCAGATCGTGGCAGTGCGCCGCTACAATCTGCAGGCCCGACAAGCCGTCGGCGATATACGCATAGTCCTCGGTGACCCACAAACCGGACGCCCACCCGGGGTTGCCGCTTGTTACTCCCAACGGGTCAACGGCGCCGAGCAGAAACATGGTGTCCTTGTCCTTTTCCAGATAATGGACGTCGACCATGTAGATACCCGCTGTGCCCATGGCAACAAATGCCGAGTGGTCTTTGACAACGACCTCGCCGTGAAGGATCCCCGCGGTCTCCGGCAGCTGAAAGGTACTCAACTCTATCGGCGTGGTGGGTGTACTGAGATCGACAGCTGTAAGTCCCCGCTGATGGCAGACAAAAGCGTCGAGGCCATCGGTTCCCACGGCAACCACGTTCCCCTTTTCTGAAGACGCGGACCACACGCCGGCTCTAAACGAGTTTGGCGGATCGTGTATGTCGACGACGGTGAAACCGTCTGAAAATCCGTACAGCGCGTATCCAAACATCAGGGCGACATCAACGGCTCCACCGGCCAGATTCGAGCCGATGGCTTTGACAACAGTCAGAGAAGACGGAATAGATACATCAACTACATAACAGGTCCAGGCCGCCGCAACATACGCGTAGTTATCCCGGACCTTGACGTCGTGTGCCTGGTGACCCACAAATTGGTGACTGCCGAGAAACACTGGTGCGGTCGGAGTTGTAACGTCGAGCAAGTAGAGGTATCCCTGGCCAGCTCCACCGGTCACCACATAAGCGGTATTACCAACGACGTCGACTGCGTTTGTGGAGGCAAGGGGGCCATACGAACCGACGAGGAACGGATTTTCGGCGTCGGCGACGTTGGCGATCAACAGTCCGTCGACGCGGTCGGCCACGTAAGCAAGTGTGTCGACGACCATCACGTCCATTGCGTCGTAGGTGTCCAGCCGGCCGTAGTGAGTCGGCGATTGCGGGCTGTTTCGCGAATCGAGATCGACCACGTGCATTCCCGCGTCGGCGCTGGTGACGTAGGCGTAATTGCCGTCAAGCGCAACGCCGTTATTTTCGGTTTCGCCGACGACCTCGATGCT
>CAYUDF010000210.1:0-5846 GCA_964443465.1 uncultured bacterium | reverse complement strand
CCGCCCCGATCCTGAAGTCGAATACTTCACGGAACGTTGTTTCCAGGTTCGGGCCCCCGCGGAAACGCTTGCGATTGATCGACGCCTCCGTCCAATCGGTATAACCGACATCTGCGGCAATCAAAAAGTCCCCGGGATGGAGAGACAGTCCGAAATTGAAACGGAAAGGCAACATGTAGTCTTCGTTGGTTTCGGTCGGACGTGTTTTCAGTGAGTCTACCTGGTTGTCCTGGTATTTCGTCAGTTCGTAAATCCCGTTCCCCTTGAGATTCAACCATATGGGGCTGGTGAAAGTGATTCCGCCCTGAATCAGCGGGTGAAAGTAGATCTGGACTCCGATACGTCCGCCAACGCCGTCGATATCCGTCTCTAAGTTCTCTTTTACGAACACGCTGGTTCGGGGTGTCGAGTTGAGGAATTCAAAATCATACTGGCTCAGTGTGTTGATCGTGCCATCCATTATTATCAGCGACACCCCGCCGGCCAGTTCCGGGGACAGATCAACGCCGAGGCCGAAGTTGTAGCTGTAGGTCGATCCCGTTTGCTGGACGAGGTAGTGATCCTCTGTTTGCGTGAGTTCGTTCGTCCCGCTGTAGTGTAAGTCAAATACACCCGAATATTCGCGAAAAATGCCGACGGCGAGGACCAGGCTGCCCCGGTAGGTTGGTAGCGGGAAGGCGGCGCCGAGACCGTCAATTCCGCCTCCGCGTGTATCGATCGAATTGGGAGTTCCGTAGAAAACGTTGCTGATTTCGTTGCGTTCCTGCTGTAGTCCGAATGCCAGTTCGGCCCGCTTTATTTTCGCAAGTCCGGCGGGATTGTAAAGCAGCATGTAAACATCGTTGCCCGCCGCCGTATACGCGCCCGCCATTCCGGCCGCACGAGCGCCGACGTTCAAAGGGCGGGTGAAACCGTAGTTTTCAAATTCGACGGTACGGTTGATGTCCTGGGCAAAAACCGGGCCGGCGCCGCCCGGGACCAGCGCGAGAACGACCAGCAGGCACAGGCCAACGGTTCCCGCCAAACCGGGATCGGATTGGTGAAGTCGCGGCGGTGAGGGGACCAGGCCGGACGCCCGAGTGTTACTGATGCCCAACAGTTTTGTTTTCGTTTTTTTCTTTCTTGTTATTGAATTCCGGTTCGTAATCCCACCGGTGCTCGTACCACCACGCAAAATCGTAGTACTCGGACCACGATCCCGGCTTTCCGACATACGTGTGTATGTTATTGGGATGGTTGAAGTTCCAGATGTCGGCGTTCGAATGGCAGTTCAGGCAAGAGGTGTCTTTGGGGCGCTGATAGTCCAGGCTGACCAGGCGGGGATGTTTGAGAACAGTATAACAAGCCGGTATAACAGCAATTATTACAAGCAGTACGACGGCGAATATAGACCGATTTTTGATCGTCATAGTTGCGCTGATACCCCACTTCCTGTTAAAATATACATGTACGCAGTAAATCAGGCAACGGACTTCTCCCGACGTACGAGCCGACATGTAAATGTCGGATGAATTGAGCAAGCCGCGATCTTTCCATGATGCGGCGAACTCGATCGCCTGTCCCCCCGGTCCATCAGTTCTGTCGTCAGGATCAATTAAATGCTTAGAATTCGTAGAAGTATCAACGAGTGTAAATCTGTCACTACGATTGCCCTGGTGGGGATCTGTTTGTTGATTGCGGGTGTGACTGTCGCAACCGCCGGTTCGCCGGGTTCGCTGGACGCGACACCCCAACTGGCCGGAACGGAACCGGAGACAACTACCGGTCCGGATATCCAGGATAACGCGTGGTCCGAATACGCCGTCGGCGTTTTTCTGATGGAATCCGGAAACGTGCTCAAGGCGTCTGACCACCTGGAGAACGCCTGGCGCCTGAGTGGAAGAAACACAAAAGTCGGAATGCACCTCGCCGACGCCTACTTTGTGTTGAAGAATTTTTCCCGGTGCGAAATCATTGTTGACGACGTGCTGGAAAGGAACAGCGTCGAGTACGACGCGATGGTTCTGAAGGCCAAGATCCGATACATCAAACGCGATCCGTACGGCGCCATGGACATGCTGGAAAACGTCAGGACAGCGCACGGCAGCAAGTTCGAGACCGAGCGGTTGCTGGGGAACATCGCGTACGAATCAGGTGATATCGACACTGCGCTCGAAGCCTACAACAATTGCATGAAACTGGACCCGTCCTACCCTTACATCCAGTACCGATACGGGATTTTGCTTACGCAGGTTCTTCGTTACGACGAAGCCGAACAGGCGTTTCTAAAAGCCTTACAGCTGGATCCCGGATTCACCGAACCCGCCATGGAACTGGCCAAAATTTATGCCGAGACGGGGCGTACGGGGCAGTCCGCGGAAGTACTGGAAGATGCCCTGGAGGTTGACCGATCAAACGTCACCGTCCTGATCGCCCTTACGGAGGTTTATCTGGAGATCGGCCGCCTGGACGACGGAATCCGCCTGCTGGAGGAACGTCGTGGCGCCACTGCGCTGCCGAGAGACGCGGAGATTCTCCGTGGCCGATTGTACTACGAAGCCGGTGACTATAAAGAAGCGGACGAGATATTCAGCGACCTGTTGGACCAGGAAAAGAACAACGCCGAACTTGCCCGGATTCTGGGGGAGATTAACCTGAGAGCGGGTGATCCCGAAAAGTCGCGCGACTATTTCGACCAGGCGATCGAGATGGACCGGTCGGACTACCGCAGTTATCTGGGAAAATTCTTCGCCGCCACACCCAGCTTCAACGACGACGACAACGTCATCGAAATGAGTCTTGAAGAGCGCGCCGAATTGCTCGTTACGGCGTCTCAACTGGTGGAGGGAACCGATTTCGACGGGAACTATCTGCTCGGAGTGTGTTTTCTGAGTATCGATTCGTTCGAACAGGCCAAGACACATTTGTTGCAAGCCAACAGACTTGCCGACGGTGACCGCGGGACCCTGCTCAACCTGGCAAACGTCCACGAAAAACTGAAAGAGCTTGGCGAAGCCGAAAAATACCTCGCCCAGCTGTATAAACAGACACCGGAAGACCCCACAATCTGCAATTTTTACGGGTATCTTCTGGCGGAAATGCGGAAAGACCTCGATTTTGCGGAGAGTCTCATAAAGTCCGCGCTGCAGGATGACCCCGAAAACGGTTACTACCTTGACAGTCTCGGTTGGGTCTATTATCAAATGGGTGAGTATTCGAAGTCCGTTGTTGAGCTTGAAAAAGCGTCGCTACGTGTGTCAGATGACCCGGTGATTCTGGAACATCTGGGCGACGCGTACCGGGCGCTCAGAAGGATGCCGGAAGCGCGGATGGCATACCTGAAATCCAGCCGTCTGCAGGACGGCAACCAGGAAATTCTTGAAAAAATACAATCCACAAAACCGAAGACCCCTTAACTTTTTTGCCGCAACCTGCCCTGCTTTGCGCGGAGGTATCTGGGGCCTCCGCGCCTTGTGTATTCTGGCCTTGTTCCTTCCCTCGTGTTTTTCCACGCGTAACAGTGACATCCGGGAAATAAACGGCGATTCGGGGTGCCGGATCGTGGACTCGTCGCTCGCCCGGTCGGGTTGGCGAGACGGACTGGAAACGTCGGGCAAGGTCACAATTGACGTCAAAAAGTACCGGATCAAGGGCAGATTCCGTATGGAAGCCGAACCCAACGGCGACCTTGTTTTTGAATTCACCGGGACCATGGCGATGGGTGGACACCACGAAGACGTGGTGCTGTCGTATTACGGCGGCGAACTCCGGATACTCGACCGCGAACGAGGCCGGTATTACGAAGGTCCCGAGGTGGACCAGCTGGTGCTGGACGGATTGGGAGAGGGCTGGGACGTCGTGAATTTGATCCGGATGGTGACAGCGAGGCCTCCCGACTGTGTGTTGTTGACAGACATCAGCCAATCCCGCAGCGGGAGCGGATCCAGGGTGAACGGCCGATTGGACGGAGATCGATTCAGGCTCGATTTTAGCGACTCCGGGTTGACCCGGGCTTCCTGGCCGCTGAATCCGGAAAACGGCGGTAAGGATCGCCTTGAGATCACGTACGAGTGGAAAAAAGCGGCCGGCGGCGGAAATCCGCTGCTGACCGGGCTGGTTTTGTACCTTGAGGGGCGCCGGTGGCGGATCAAGCTGGACGACTGATAGGTTAACTGAAATAAAATGAATAGATTATGCCGTTTTTAATTATACATTCATTTGTGTGGTGCACCCGGGAACTCTTTTCCCCCGCGGGAGTAGAAAAAGATGAGAGGAGTCGCTAAATGTTCGCCGATTTCGACCGCGAAAAGGCAGTGTTGAGAGACCTGACCGACGAGCAACTGATGTTTCGTGTTCAGGAGGGCCACACTGCGTCCTTTGATCTCCTGGTCGAACGGTACAAGGACCGGCTGTTTAACTATCTTCTGCGCCTTACCGGGAACCGGGATGACGCCGAAGAGGTCGCCCAGGAAGCGTTTGTCAAAGCTTATATACACGCCGAAAAGTACAAAACGATAGCGAAGTTCTCAACATGGCTGTACACAATAGCAACCAATCTGGTTCGAAACAGGATGCGCTCCCGCAGCCGGGCGCCACAGATATTTTCGTTGTGGGGCCGGGGCAAATCGGATGGCGACGACGAAAAAGTAATCGATGTACTCGATCCGGGAAGGTCTCCGGAGGACAAGGTCAACGATTCGGAACTCAGCGAGATTATCAACCGGGCGATCAAAAAAGTGCCGGAAAAATACAGGTCGTGTTTTGTGCTGAGGGAAATCAATCAATTATCGTACGAAGAAATAGCCGCCGTGACGGGGCTGAAACTGGGTACTGTAAGATCCAGAATCAATCGGGCTAGGAACTGTTTCAGGCAGATCATCGAACCGATTATTGACAAAGGTATAGATTTCTAGGAGGACCCCTGCAGTGAATTGCCGCAACACCAGAAAACTCGTATTCCAATTCATCGACGGCATCGTGGATGACACCAAAAGACTGGAACTGGAAAAACACCTTGGCCATTGTCCAGCGTGTGACAAGCTCGCGTCCGAGTTAACGCGGAGTATGGATCTGTTGCATCGGGCGCCGCAGGAAAAAACCAGCGAAAATTTTGCCTGGAATCTCCGCATGAAAATCAACCAGGAACGCAACGCAAACAACGAACGCAGCCATTCGTACGGCTCGATGTTTCGATCGTGGAACCTGCGTTACGCAACAGCCGCGGTCTCCGCTTTTGCCGTTGTCCTGGTCGCAGGGCTGGTCATAGTCGATTCCGGCTTCATTCCTCGTAACCCGGTCCAGCAGATCGCCACGAACAACTCCCCCGATATCACAGACAATACAACGCGTAATCTGGACGTTGGACCTCCCGAACTGGTGGATCACCGATCAGAGCTTTTCAGAGCTATCGACGCAGGCCCGAGTAACGTCTCGATATCTTCTGGTGAAAGCGTGATCGACGCACCGGCCATTATGAAACCGGCGCAGATTGATTCGCTGCTGGGGGTCGAGATCAGCGACCTCACGCCGGAACAGAAAATCCGTTACATGCAGGTTCTCAGCCAGCACCTGGCGCAACGCTATCGGACCGAGATCATTAATTACCAGAATCGATAACCGGAATCCGATCCATTTTACGCTGTCAGAGGCCCATGCAGCGACACGCGGCCCGCTTCCTTCGGGAATCGGGCCGTTTTGTCTTGATTGTGCCTCTGAAATTGCATCTGGCATGTGACCTGCGATACAGGGGGCATGATATATGCCCCCCCTGAGTTCACACCACCCCACTGTCCCAACCGCAACTGCCGGTATCACAATCCGATAACAACCCACTGGCGCTATAAAAAAGCCGGGTTTTTCGTTCGCCG
>CAYUDF010000209.1:0-5847 GCA_964443465.1 uncultured bacterium | reverse complement strand
TCAAACAGGTCGCCGACGCTGAAATCGCCTGGCAACCATCCAACATACTCCGACGAGACCGGTTGCGTACCATAACCGTTCAGACCGGAATCTCGGAAGATGTCACGGCGATCGCAGTCTCCAATGAAATCGACGCCTGGCTTCGGGAGGAGAGTAAAAAATGGGGAGTTCAGGCAAAGTACGAACTGGGCGGAGAGATGGAGTCATCCGTGAAGGCCAACCAGTCCATCGCGGACAAGCTGCCCATCGCGTTAATGATCATTGTATTGCTGCTGGTTTCCCAGTTTAACTCGGTACGACGTCCACTGATCATCCTGTTGACGATTCCGCTGGGTATCATTGGCGTGGTCGTTGGATTACTGGTTGCCCGTTCCTACTTCGGTTTTATGACGCTGCTTGGTGTGATTTCCCTGTCCGGAATCGTCATCAACAATGCGATCGTGTTGCTCGACCGGATTCGGATCGAAATCGAGGAAAACGGTCTCGAACCCACCCGCGCGATTGTATCAGCAACCCAGCAGAGGCTGCGCCCGATCCTGCTGACGACTGCCACAACAATCGGCGGCATGCTACCACTGTGGTTTGGCGGCGGAGTCATGTACAAACCAATGGCGATCACTATTATTTTCGGTTTATTATTTGCGACGATGTTAACGCTGGGAGTCGTACCGATTCTTTACTCAATGTTTTTTCGGGTTAAATTCAGAAATTACGGGGGCTGACGGCAAAACGGGTTTACTACCCTCCCATGCCGAGCAACGTCAGGAATATCATGCCCGCGGACAGGGCCACCAGCATGGCGATCGACCGTCGTTTGTCCGTGTTCTGCAGCGCCCGCATCCCTCTGTAACACAATATCAGTGTATAAACGTACGCGCCGAGCATCACGAAACCGAGCATTCCCTCAACAGCCGGGTTGGTCTGCCCGACGAAGTACTTGTTTCCGTAAATCAGCATCTGCAGGATCTTGATCGACAGGCTGCAAACGGACATCGGCAGCAACGCGTACAACAAAATATACCGTGACGTCCTTGCTTCACGAGTTCCGCCCGCCGCCAGCACAACCAGGTGAAAAATAGTCCCCACCATCCAGTACCGGAAGATTCCCATCAAGGCGCCCGCCACCAGTATCCGGATCCACGCGTAGAACCAGTTGTTGACGTCGTATTGCTGGTTATAAATATAGGCCAGTTCGATTCCGCCGGCGATCGTGTCCATACCAATCAGCCAGATGGCGATATACATTAACGGTGGGTTGGGATTTCGCAGGTGCTGGTCGGCAAACTCCACAAAATTGGTAAAAACCGCCTTAACCACGTCGGGGAAAGTCAGTTTGACCCGGAGATTTTCGGACTGGGGGTGCTCGTCTGTCATGTCGCGTCCACGGGATACCGACGGTTGTGCTTGTAGTCGATCATCGATTTACTTTTCTTCACGATGCAACAGGTAAGGATTTCTCTGAGCCGTCGGCATGATGACCACGTCGGTTATATTGACGTGTTCGGGTCGATTGACGATGTAACAGACGGTCTCCGCGATATCGTCGGCCTGCAGGGGTTCGAATCCGGTGTACACCGCGGCGGCCTTTTCCTGGTCCCCGTGAAAACGGACCTGTGAAAATTCCGTATCGGCGGCGCCGGGATCAACGATGGACACCCGGATGTTTGTGCCCAGCAGATCAATATTCATCGCGTCGTTGAGCGCTTTCACCGCAAACTTGGAAGCGTTGTAAACGTTTCCCATCGGATAGGCGACACGGCCGGCAATACTGCCGATATTCACAACGTGCCCGCTGTTACGCTCTACCATCGCGGGCAGCAGCGCCCGGGTGACATTGAGCAGGCCCTTGACGTTAGTATCGATCATCCTGTCCCAGTCTTCAAAATCGCCCTCGTGGATCTTTCCAAGACCCGAAGCCAGTCCCGCGTTGTTGACCAGTATATCGGGTACTATCCCTGCGCTGACAAGGTTCGCCGCTGTATCCAGTACTGTTTTTCTTTCCCGCACATCAACGGCGTCGATTCTGACGTCGATTCCGTATTCGGATTCCAGTTCGCTTTTCAACGATTGCAGCCGGTCGTACCGCCGCGCCCACAACACAAGGTTTGCGCCTTCGGCAGCAAGCTTGCGCGCGCACGCCTGACCAAAACCGGAACTCGCTCCCGTCACCAACGCAAGTTTGTTCTGTATGCGGTTCATGTACGGTTACCTTTCAATAATGTCCTGTATTTTTGCCTTGCCGCTGGTGAGTTGCACAACCGCGGCCCTGACAGTCTCCAGTTGCTCTTCGGGCACGTTCAGTATAAAAACAGCTTCCGTTCCGAATTGTTCTTCTCTGATTTCACACCCCTGCTCCGCCACCAGGCGGCGGATCAGCTCGATAAACGAGTATTCGACCGCAATTTCAATCCCCACCCAGGCAATCCGTTCGGCCAGCACAACCCCGTCCAGTACCCGGCGGGCGCTGCCACCGTAAGCCCGTACCAGTCCACCCCGACCCAGTTTGACACCTCCAAAATACCGCGTCACGACAACTACAACGTCCCCAATCCCGGAGTTCAGCAAAACGTTTAAAATCGGAGTGCCGGCGGTGCCGCCCGGTTCTCCGTCGTCGCTGGAACCGGTATTCAACGTATCGCCGGGTGGCCCGACGAGATAGGCCCAGCAGTTGTGCGTGGCGTCCTGGAACTCCGCCCGAATGCGTCCGATAAAATTCTTTGCATCGACGACATCCGGGGCGGGAGCAACAGTCGCGATGAACCGGCTTCCCTTCACTTCGTCGGTGGCTCTGTGTTCACCGGCTGGAATCGAATAACGTTTCGATGAACTCATGCGAGGTTACGGCTAGTCGTCACTGTCTTCGACGAACGCGGCAATGACTTCTCTTGCCCGCTTTTCGTCTTCTTTCCTGACCAGTATTTTAACTTCCGCCAGGCCGTCAACAGTAAGTCCGTGGGTCAGCCGCACCGATTCACCGGTGAGCATCGACTCGATTCCGTCGCCTTCGAGGACGGAACTAATAAGCTGGGCGTTCATCTCACCCTGCGCCTTCCACACTTCCACCAGCTCGATGGTGGGGTCGCCTTCCTGTGGTGGCATTTTTGAATCTGTCATGAAACTCCAATCGTGTCTGCCGCCGATGCAGCCGGTTTGTCAACGTACGTAACTGGCCGCGTTGACGTCGATGGATGTGCCGGTGGCGTGATCGGCCAGACCACTCGCTAGAAATACCACAAGCGGCGCGATGTCACCCGGTTCGGTCATCCGGTCGAGGGCCATATCCCGCATGGCCATATCTTCTCCATACTTGTTGATAAAATCATCCGCCATCTCAGTCCTCGTAAAACCGGGCGCGATCACAAACGATTTTACTCCCTGCTTGCCAAATCCCCGGGCAATCGAACGACTCAGGGCGACCATGCCGCCTTTGGACGCGGCGTACGCCATGTAATCCGGTGTGTCTCCGCGAAAAGCGGCCCGCGACGCAATGTGAACAAGTCGCCCGCCTCCGCTTTTGCTGAAAATGGCGATGGCTTCGCGACTGAGCACACCCGCTGCAATCAGGTTCACGTTCAGTGTCCTCTGCCATTTTTCTACGCATTGTTCGAGCGGTTCGTCGGGCGGGCTTTCGATCGCCACCGCGGCGTTGTTGACCAGTACATCCAGTCCGCCGAACGTCTCGGCGACGCCAGCCACCAGTCCCGCACACTGGGCAGAGTCGTTTAGATCCGCCTGAAAAATCGCCGAACCCCCCGGAGCCTGGTCCACCAGCTCCTGCGCCCCGGACCGGGATTTGTTGTAATGGACCGCCACGGAAGCACCCGAGTCGATCATTTCCCGGGCAATGGCTTTGCCGATTCCGCGGCTGGCACCCGTCACCAGTGCTTTTACTCCGGTCAGATCAATATTCAAAACAATCGTGCCTCCCGGCGGGACGTGTCAGATGTCAAGGTCGGTGTCGTCGCCGATCGACTCCGCGCTTTCCCGCCCCATTTCTCTTTTTTCAATTTCCGAAATTTCCTGTCGTCCGCGAAAACCCGCGTCGGGTTCATGCCAGTATAACAACTCGGGTTCTCCGGCCCGCCAGCACAGATACACCCAACGGCCCTGGTAAGTCGTCGGGAAGTCGATCAGACCGTTTTCTATTCCACCCGCTGGAAAGCGGATACCGCGGCGTACGATTTCTTCCTGTATCAGGCCTTCGATCTCGCTGACATCGTTGGCGATGGCTCGTTTATGGATCATGTACTGCTCATAGTCAGGACTGGACGGGTCCGACAGCTGATCGCCCCACAACAGACCCAGCACTTCCAGTTTCTGCCCCTGTTCCTGAATTTTTGATTTGCGAAACTCTATCGTCCGAAATACTTCCTCAAGGACGGGGAGTAACGAATTGGCTTCGTCGACTGTAAACACTCTGAGTTGCATGAAATCCTGCCATTGTTGTGATAAGTCTGTAACCGTAGACTGTCCTGTACCGCGTATATTAATCGGTGTTCCGGAGAAAAACAATCCGGGACTCAGAAGCTGAAAGGCGGGCGGAACACGCCCTTCTCCGTAATGATCGCCGCAATTAACTCCGCGGGTGTGACGTCAAATGCCGGATTGTAGGCGTCCGCTTCTGCGGGCGCCACGCTGATACCGCCAAACGATTTCACTTCGCCCGGATTTCTGTCTTCTATCGGTATTCCCGATCCATCGGGAAGCGACAAGTCAATCGTGGTTGACGGCGCCGCTACGTAAAACGGAACTCCGAATCGTGCCGCCACAATGGCGGCGTTGTGGGTTCCGATTTTATTGGCGGTATCGCCGTTGGCGGCGATCCGGTCGGCGCCCACGATGGCGCACGAAATCCCCCCACCACTCATCAGGGACGCCGCGGCGCCGTCGACCAGCACGGTAACGGGCACCTTCCACCGCAGGCACTCCCACGCCGTCAAGCGTGCCCCCTGTAACAGCGGCCGCGTTTCGTCGGCGTAAACGTGCACCGACTTCCCCGTTTCGACGGCCGCAAAAACCACTCCCAGCGCCGTGCCAAAACCGCTGGTCGCCAGGCCACCCGTGTTGCAGTGAGTCAACACCGAGGCTCCGTCTTCAATCAGTTCCGAGCCGTGTTTGCCCAGCGCCCGGCACATGTCCAGATCTTCGTTGTACAGTGCAACCGCTTCGTCGCGCAGTGCCTTCAACAACGTCCGGGTGTTTTCCCAATCTGACCGGTAGACACCCGCCATACGGTCGACCGCCCAGTGCAGGTTGACAGCGGTTGGCCGTGTCGAACGGATCGTTTCACCGGCGGAATCGAGGAACTGTTTCAGTTCATCCACGGTCACGTTTTCCGGAAATTGATCCAGTCCTGATGAGGTATCGTCCCTGTCATCAAAATAGTGTGTCGATTCGTCCCGCCACTTCTCCTCCACGGCGACAAGCAGGCCATACGCTCCGGCGCAACCAAGCGCGGGAGCCCCTCGGATTCGCAGTTTCTTAATCGCTTCACAGACGGCTTCCACCGTCTGCAGGCGCCGGAGCACATACTTGCCCGGCAAAAGTGTCTGATCGATTATTTCCGCTGCGCCCTTGATAAACCTGATTGTAGGCAGAATCATTGACATGACGATTCGGTCACCCGACCTTTCTGAGGAGTTCGTACAACAGGTACACAGGCAGGCCAACGACGTTATAAAAACAGCCGTCGATCGACCGAACCAGCCCGGCGCCCAGTCCCTGCGCCGCGTAGGATCCCGCCTTGTCCCTGCCTTCACCCGTATCAATATAGTTTTTGATTTCATCCGCGCCGAGACGGCGAAAGGTCACCTGGGTAGACTCGCTGGCCGACACGTCGAGACCCGA
>CAYUDF010000208.1:0-5849 GCA_964443465.1 uncultured bacterium | reverse complement strand
TCGGGCGATGAGATACACGCCCGTGGCGGGCGCAGCAACGAAGTCCAGATCCAGATCGATGGTGTGACCGTCACCAATCCACTGATGGGTAGCACAGTGGAAGTTGGGCTTCTGGCGTCGGCCGGTTCGGAGGTGATCGCGGGGGGGATGGACGCCGAATACGGCGACGCCCAGTCGGCGATCATCAGTATTGCCACCAAGGAAGGGGGGAAGCGATTTTCCGGCGGGTTCCGATATTTTACCGACGATTTCGGGCGGCAGGACAAGACATACACCAACTTCGACAGGGTGAGCCTCGGGTTCGGGGGGCCGACATGGTGGAAAAGCCTTCGGTACTACGTGTCGGGTGAAGCGACGTTTTCCGATACCGAAAACAACACCGTCGAGCCGCGTGTGGAGCACAAGATTACCGACTGGTTGAAATTCCGCGACCGCCAGCAGGAGGCGTACAACTTTCAGTCCAAGTTGTCCTGGCACAAGAAACGGTTCAAGGCGACCGGCGAAGTGATCATGTCCCGCGCGCGACACGACCTGTACATGAACAACTGGAACGTGCAGGGGTACGTCGGAAAGATCCATTATTTTCAGCGTCTGCACCGGGCACGGGAAGCGGCGCCGGGGGAGATTGAAGAAATGACTTTTGCCGGTATCACCCGGGTAGACCACGGCAACTGGGCGAAAATTACCGACCCCCTACAGAAGGAAAGGCAGCTCAACATCCGCCCCGTGATCGTGTTTCAGGAGATTCGTGATCCCGATACGGGGTTTATAAGCAACGTGGAATACCACAATTACCGGGCGGCGGACATCGGGGGCACCACCGTTGTGTGGGACGAAGCCGTCACCGATCGAGACGGGACACCCCTCTACTATCGGCCGTGGGTGCTGTTTTCCGGGTTCCAGTATCCGTACAGCGATTTCCAACCCTACCTGGGTGACACGGCCGGCGCTGATTCGGCGTTTGTGCCCTTTAACTCGGCGACACGAACGCCGGAGATGGTCAGCGACCACTTTCAGCTCAAGCTGGGTCTCAACCACAATATTGCCTCCAACCTGCTGTATACGATGCGGTTCAGCCGGCTGGAGCTGAAAACACAAAACACTGTGTTTGACGAGTACGGCAACCCGAAGCAGCCCCACCAGTTTGACACGGCCGGGTTGCCCGTCGAACTACCAAACGGGACATACCTCCAGGGAGGTATCACCAACGCCACGTGGTATACGGACGATTCGGCGCCGTACCTGGTGACCGCCTATGATTTTCCGGCATACACCGATCAGAAGACGGTGCAATACCTGATGCGGGCGGACGTGACCTCGGAGCAGATCAAGGGGCACCGGATCAAATCGGGCATCCAGCTGATATACAACGACCTGAGCGACGACGAGCGGTTTTTCCCGGCGCAGCGACGGTTCAATGCGGACACAGGCGTTTATCAGCAGGGATTAAACGTAAACATCTACCGGAATTTCAACACGGAGGGCGCTGTTTACCTGCAGGACAAGTGGTCGTATGAAGGAATGGTGGTGAACGGCGGTCTTCGATTCGAGCTTTTTTCGACGGGCAACAACGATAAAATCGAGATTCACAACCCTGAGATCGATCCGACGGTGGATCAATGGAAATACAATCTGTCACCGCGCCTTGGATTCGCGTTTCCCATCACGGACCGGGACAAATTTTTCTTCCACTACGGGCGATTCACGCAGTGGCCCAGCCGAGTGAACCTGTTCAGGACGCAGGACATGGTGGGAGCGCTGGGGACGATGGGCAATCCGAACCTCGAACCGATGTTAACCGTGTCCTACCAGGCGGGAATATCCCACCAGTTCACCAACGACCTCGCCGGTAACTTCATTATATTCAACAAGGATATCTACGGCCTTGTATCGTCCTCACTGGTTACCGACACGACCACCGGCCTCCAGAACCTCCGCTACACCAACCGGACCTACGCGAGTTCGCGCGGGCTGGAGGTGTCGCTGGAGAAACGTCTCACACGGCGGATCGGTTTCGAGGTGTACTACACCTATTCGATTGCCGATGGCGTAGCCAGCGATGCCGATTTCGGGCGGTCGGCCCAGGGACTGACCCACCTGCCCACCGAGGAAATGCCGCTCGACTGGGACCAGCGCCACACGCTCAACATAACGTTGAGACTGCAGGACACGAACAAATGGGGGGCGACCGCTATCTACCAGTATGGTTCCGGTATGCCGTGGACCCCGGTCGACCGGTTCGCGCGACTGAATGACCCGACGTGGGAAAACTCCCGCCGCCTCGAACCCGCCCATCGACTGCGTTTACAGGGGCGGAAGCAGTTCAACATTTACAACCGGGCCCTGACGCTGTTTTTTGAGGGGCGCAACCTGCTCAATAGTGACATCCTGCTCCCCGGTGGAACGTCGCCGTTTGTGACACCCCCAATGAACGGCGTGGAGATGGACGGCGGCGCCTACCTGACAGAGACGGGGCGATACGGCGGCGCCTACCTGCAGGACACCAACGACGACGGCCTCGACGAATTCAACCCGGTGTACGACCCCACGATCTGGGAAAACCACCGGGTATGGAGGGTCGGATTCGGCTTTGAATTCTAATCGTTGATCCGGATCTGAGCCCCCCGGATCAACCACCAGCCGGGCACCGGGTTCTTCCGGCGTCCGGCTGATTGTCGCCGACCCCGAATCCGCCAGAACGATCTCGCCACACCCGTAACTCTTGCTGTAACCTTTTCGTATCTTGTTTGTCCTAGGTATTGAACCCAGCAGCCCGGCCACAACAAAGCCGGTGACGAAGAAAGGCCGACGTAACTCTCTGTAAACAATGACGAACTGGGCAGACGCTTATAAACAATACGGCCCTGAAATAAGGGCTTTCCTGGAGCGCCGCATGTGGGGGCGCCTGGATGAGGCGGAAGACCTCTGTCAGGAAACATTTACACGCGTGGTGGCCGCCGCCGTTGAATTGCGGGATCCGACAAAGGTTAAGGCATACCTGATGCGGACCGCGAACAACCTGCTCATCAGCCGCCTGCGGCGCGGCAGCCTGGTTCGCAGCGAGACCGACCTGGGGGAGGGCGCTGACCTTGCGGCTCGCCCGGACCCCCGCGCACTCGACCCGCAAGCGGAGGCTGAAAACTTGGAACTGCATAGAAAGGTGGAGGAATTGCTCACACGAATGCCCAACGACCAGAGACTCGCATTCGAGCAGGGCGTCCTTCAGCGCAGGCCATACGCCGAGATTGCCCGGGAGCAGGACTGGACCGAAACAAAGGTCAAGATCTGTGTCTACAGGGCGCGCAAACGGCTGATGGCCGACATGCAGGAATACCGGTGAGCCGGGGTATGGTGGGGACAACTGTTTCGAAACACCTGGTCCAGACCAGGAGGAAGCAACATGAAAAGCTGTAAACAACATGAAATCGAACTGTCCGCGATGCTGGACGGCGAGAGCGATCCCGCGACCGTGGTGGCACTGATGGATCACATCAGCCACTGTGTTGCCTGCCGGGATTTCTACACGGAACTGCGCTCGTTCCAGTCATTAGTAGACGGTATGGCGCCGGAGGCCGAAAAAGTGGCGCTGGCAGAACCGGCCCGCCGGTTTTGGTCGTGGACTTTTCCCGTGCCCCGATGGGCGTGGGGCGCCGCGGCGGCTGCGGTGATCGCGATCGGGTCGTACGCCGCGGGCACAATGCAGTTGGTCGGCGGCGACAACGGCGACATGTCCACGATCGAACGGACGGAAGGAGAAACCTCCGTTGACGAAGAACGTTTCGTCGAGTTGGCCTCGGAGGTTCTTCGCTCGGACCGCCGATACCAGCAGCAGTTGTTCCAGATACTGGGCGAGATTGAAACAAACGAAGGATCGGGCGAAGCGCCCACAAACGACGAGTTCGATGACGAAGACCGTTCCGAGAATTACAACGAGTTGTTCGCGGTAATCGGGGGACGTAGAGTGGTGAACTGAGTTTTTGCAACCAGTCTCCCGCGAGATACCTGGACATAAGGAGTAGAGACCAATGAAGAGCACCAGACAACTTATCGGAATCACCATACTGTTCGTTTCGCTGTTGGTGATCGCCCAGGCGGCGGTCGCGAAGGACGAACACAAAGGGTTTATCTACGGCACCGTGATGACGGAATCGGGGAAGGAATACACAGGTTTTCTTCGGTGGGGCAACCAGGAAGCGTTCTGGGACGACCTGTTCCATTCGGGCAAGGAAGACCTGCCTTTTCTGGACGATCTGGACGACGACCAGATTCGTGAACTGAGAAAGTCCAAGCGGCGCGGGTTCTCCCTGTGGAAGAGATGGGATGTCGACTACGAAATCTCGCGCATGTTCATCGCCCGGTTCGGTGACATCGACAAGATCGAACCCATGGGCGAAGGCGACGCCGACGTGTTCATGAAAAACGGAAACAAGTTTGAGGTCAGCGGGGTCGCCGACGACGTGACCAGCAAGATTCACGTCAACGACTCCAGCATGGGCAAGATCGAACTCCACTGGGACCGGCTCGAATCGATCGAGTTCATGGCAGCGCCGAAGAGCGCCGATCCGGGTGTGTGGCGCCTGCACGGCAAAGTTGAAACAGACGAGGGTATTTTCGAAGGGTACATCCAGTGGGACAAGCAGGAATGTCTCAACATCGACAAACTGGATGGAGACACCGACGACGGAGACGTGTCGATCGAGATGGGACGTATTCGTTCGATCAAAAGTAACGGCCGGCGCAGTTCCACGGTTACCCTCAAGGACGGCCGCAGCTTCAAGCTGAGCGGTTCCAACGATGTGAACAGCGAAAACCGCGGCGTCATGGTGGAGGACCCGCGTTACGGCCGCGTCACCATCGGCTGGAAAGCGTTCGAGAGTGTGACGTTTTCCGATCCCGGTGCGAGCGGCGACGGTTACGACGACTACCCGGCGCGCGGGTCGCTCAAGGGAACCGTCACCGACGACCGTGGCAACACGTATAAGGGCCGCATCGTCATTGATCTGGATGAAGCAGAAGGATGGGAGATCCTCAATGGCGATGTCGGCCACATCGACTTCGACATCCCGATTTATCGTATCAAGCTGCTCGAACCGCGTGGGTACGACGAGTGCCGCGTGACACTCAAAAACGGCGAAAAAATCACCCTCGAAGATGGCCAGGACGTGACCGAGGACAACGCCGGCATACTGGTGTTCACCAACGGCAACGACCCCAAGTACATCGAATGGGGTGACATCGAGAAAATCGAATTCGATCACTAGGATTTATCGCAAATCCCCATGCGGAAACACCCGTCGGTTTTTAGCCGGCGGGTGTTTCTGTTTTGTCGGTGATAATTAACTTGCTACTTGACATTCCGTCGGAAGTCGAAATCGTCGGGGAGCGGGATTTGACTGTTAAAAAAGCACCCGGGGGGACACCCGGGTGCTTTTCGTCAGGTTGCCGGCTCGACTGGTGTTTACTTGCCCGACCGGTCGTTTCCGTCCCTCCGGCCGTTGTCGTACATGCCGATGATTTTCGTGGCCTTGCCCTTGTCGTCCTTCTCAAAGGTCAGGCGGAAGTACTCCAGATCGCCGACGCGTAATATGTCGTTGCCCATCGGTTCGAGCACATATGCGTCGCGGCCCTCGCGCTGGTAATACAGAATCCCATCTTCGATAAAGACGCGGCGGGGGCCATATGTGCCGACGTACTGCTTCATTTCCTTTTTCGAAATCTCGACGGGATTTAGCCGGCTCTCGATATCTAGCAATCCCCATTCAAAGGTGGCTTTGAACCGTTCGTCTTCTTCCGATTCGATCAGTTTGCGCAGGGCGTCGGCGTGTGCCACTTCCAGCGCCTGGTCGGCC
>CAYUDF010000207.1:0-5862 GCA_964443465.1 uncultured bacterium | reverse complement strand
TGTGATATGCCCAATTAAGATAGCAATAATCCTGCCCGCGGGCAACCGCCGAGAGAGCCAAATTATCAAACCCCGGGTTGCCCGTGGGCGGCCTTCGTAGTAGAATCCTTTTTCACACAACCATCGATTCAACGCAACATGATGATTTTTCCTCCTTTCTCCGCCGGCCGGCCACTCCCGTCCGGTTCATCCGACCACCGAGAGGAGTTTTCCGATGTCCCGACCCATAACCCCGGAACCAGGAGCCAGGCGGGTATCAATGGCGGTTTTTGCCGCCGCCCTTTTGTGCCTGGCCGTCGTCAAGCCGGCCGCCGCCGACAGTCCGCTTCTGAAAGCGATGAAAGCGGAACTGGACCGCTCGATGACGGGCCTCACCGAAAAAGGCGACCCGCCTCCCTACTTCATCAGTTACTACGTGACCGAATCCGAGGCAACCTCGATCAACGTTTCCTACGGCTCTGTAACAAATGAATCCGTCAACCACGATCGCAAGCTCGATGTCGAGGTACGCGTCGGAGATTACGAGCTCGACAACACGCGCCAGATTCGCGGAGACCGTTTCTCGCGTGCTTTCCAGGCGATGGGGTCGGGCGCCGACCTGCCGCTCGAAGACGACGTCGACGCTCTGAGGGCAGCGCTGTGGATCGAGACCGACAGGCAATACAAAAAAGCCGTCGAGCAGCTCATCAAGGTCAAGGCCAACACATCGGTGCGCGTGAAAGCGGAAGATCAGTCGGCCGATTTCTCGCACGAGGAACCGATACAGGCAACGGGTGACGCGGCTCACATCGAGTTCGACCGAGATGCGTGGCGCAGCCGCCTGGAAAAGCTTTCACTCGCCTTTGAAGCCTGGCCCGACATCTACGAATCAACGATCTCGTTGACGGCGGAAGCCCGCACGAGATACATCGTCAACAGCGAGGGGACGGTTGTTCGCGAACCGACCACACTGCTGCGTATCGCCGTCTACGCCTCCACCCAGGCCGAAGACGGCATGGACCTGTTCCGCCACGAGGCGTTCGACGCCCACACACCCGGCCAGCTCCCCGACGACCGGACAATACGCGCGGCGATCGACCAGATCGCGGCCGATCTGATCGCGCTTCGGACCGCGCCGGTCATCGAACCCTACACGGGACCGGCGATCCTCACCGGCCGCGCAGCGGGCGTGTTTTTTCACGAGATTTTCGGCCACCGCATAGAGGGTCACCGGCAGAAGGACGAGGAGGAGGGACAGACATTCACCAAAAAAGTGGGGGAACCGGTGCTCCCCGATTTTATATCGGTGTACGACGACCCCACAACCGGGGAGATCGACGGCGTGCCGCTGCGGGGTTACTACCGTTATGACGACGAAGGTGTCCCCGCACGCCGCGTGGAGGTGGTCAGGGACGGCGTGCTGAAGAACTTCCTCATGTCGCGATCTCCCGTCGAAGGATTTGCGGCATCGAACGGACACGGCCGCAAATCCGTCGGACGACGGGCGGTGGGACGTCAGGGTAACCTGATCATCGAAGCGAGCCGGACCGTGCCCGAAGACGAGCTCAAGCGCCTGCTGATCGACGAGTGCAGGGCGCAGGGCAAGGAATTCGGGCTGCTGTTCAAGGATATCTCCGGAGGTTTCACGTTCACGGGTCGCATGATTCCGCAGGCGTTTACAGTGATGCCGATTCTGGTGTACCGGATATACACAGACGGCCGCGAGGAACTGGTCCGCGGTGCCGACCTGATCGGCACGCCACTGACGAGTTTCAGCGAGATCAAAGCATGCGGCGATCAGCGCGAAGTGTTCAACGGCACCTGCGGCGCCGAATCGGGGTGGGTGCCGGTAGCGGCCGTGGCACCGAGCATCTTCACCGCAAAGATCGAGATACAGAAAAAAGAGAAGTCCCAGGATCGACCGCCGCTCCTGCCGGCGCCGGTCAGGAAGGAGGGGTCGTAATGCGAAATCTTAAATGCACGATACTGGTGCTGATCTTCCTCCTGACGGCCCTGGTACCCGCGGCGGGCGCCGGCGACGAAACCATACGCAACGCTCTGCGCGACGAGATGGCGCGGTCGGTTGAGTCGCTGCAGCTCGAAGACCTCGAGCGCCCCTATCACATCGAGTACCGGGTCGACGACGTTCACCAGCACTGGATCAGCGCTTCGTTTGGAGCGCTGGTACGGTCGCACCCCTCGCGGATGCGCATCCTTGCCGCCGATGTTCGCGTCGGCGACCACGACCTCGACAACAGCGAATTCGTCAGCACCGACCTGTTTACTCGCGGGCGTTTCATGCAGTCGCAACCCTTCCCGATTACCGACGACTACCACGCCATGCGCCGCGTGTTGTGGCTGACCACCGACAAAGCCTACAAAATCGGGCTGGAAATGCTGGCGAAGAAACGTGCGCTTCGGGAGAACAGGGTCGAGGACGAACCCGTTCCCGACTTCTCCCGCGAGGAGCCCCACGTTTCGATCGGAGAGACACTCCCCTATGAGTTCGACGTTCCGCGGTGGGAGAAGCTGGTCCGCAAGCTGTCCGCCGTTTTCCGGGATTATCCGGGGATCGACGATTCAAGCGTCGACCTGCGCTACCAGCATCTGGTCCGCTACTACCTGAACAGCGAAGGGAGCGAGTACCGCAAATTTGAACCGTCGGCGATTGTCTACGCGACGGCAACTGCGTACGCCGACGACGGCGCCGCGCTCAAGGATTTTGTCCGGTTCGCCGCCCCGCTTCCCGGTGATTTTCCCGGGGAGAAGGCGCTCGAGAGTGCCGTTCGCGACATGGCGGCCGAGCTCACCGCTTTGCGCTCGGCGCCGGTGATCGATGACTATACCGGGCCCGTGCTGTTCGCCGGCACGGCCGCCGCCGATCTGATGGTGGAAGCCGTGGGTCTCCAGCTGATCGGCCAGCGGCTCCCGGAGTCGGATATGCCGCAGCTGATCCAGATGATGCCCAAACCCGAACTGGCCGACCGAGTGGGCAAACGCGCCACCTCCGATATCGTGACCGTGTTCGACGACCCGACGCAGAAGGAGTTTCGCGGCGAAAAACTCGCCGGCGCCTACGCGGTCGATGACCAGGGTGTGCCGGCCCGCAAGGTCACGTTGATCGAGGCAGGTACGGTCGAGTCGCTTCTGATGTCGCGGCGCCCCCGAAAAGAAATCGCACAATCCAACGGGCATGCACGCATGCCTCTGTTCGGCGTGATCGGCTCCGACGCAACGATCGGCAACCTGTTCGTCGAATCGCCGGCACCGAAGTCGTTCGACGAACTCAAACAGGATCTTATGGCGCTCTGCCGGGACGAAGGCCTCGAATCCGGACTGATCGTGCGTAAGCTCGACGACGAGATCTTGACCGGTGTCGACATGGATTCGCCGGAAGCGATGATGGCGCTGTTCCAGCAGCGGACGGGCATCGGGCTCGGCGCGCCGGTGGCCCTGTACCGGATCTACGCCGCGGACGGCCGCGAGGAACTGGTGCGCGGGATCGGCCCCGTGAGTATCAACATCCGGGCGCTTCGCGACATCGCAGCCCTGGGCGACGACGCACGGGTCTACAACGTGCTGCTCGCGCCGGGCGGCGGGATGTTCGGCGGGGGGGCGGCGCAGGGGTTCCGGATCTCCGGCTCGGTGCCGGCTTCGGTTGTTACGCCGTCGGTATTGTTCGAGGAGTTCGAACTCGAAGCCGTGAGCGGGGCAAAGAAAAAACTGCCGCTGCTGGCACACCCGGCTTTCGCAAAGTAGCGGCGACGGCGCCGAGCGGTCAGGAGCTAATTGACATCCCGGCGGGGAACGACACGGTTCCCCACCCGGGTAACCGCATCTATTCGGTTGCCCGACGGCCCGTTTCGCAGTAAACTGCATTTCTCTATCTGACTGATAATCACCATAGGCAATAGCGAAGGAATTCCATGATATACGACAACATTCTGCAGGTCGTGGGCAATACCCCAACGGTTCGCCTGAACCGCGTCGGCCAGGAAACCGGTGTGGAATTATACGCTAAACAATGTCGGCGCCGCCCCCGTTCTGGACAAGAAAAACGCTCTGGTGGGGATGCTCTCAGCGGTGGACTTGCTGCGGGCGTTTAACGACATGATCGACGAACAACGAGCGGCGAATGCTTGAGAGTTGCTCTATTCTCGATAATTGCATCGACGATAGGCGCGGCGGGGCCGACTCAACCACATGTACGGTCCTTGTAAACTGAAACGATAGGATTTATGAAAATATTTTTGATCTATGTCCGGGATGAGGATTATTATCGGATGCTCCCACCGGAACTCATCGGTTCCCGTGCCGGAAACGGACACGCCCAGGTCATGGCCTGGCCGCCACTCGGAATCCAAACGTTGGCGCCGGTGCTTCGCCAACACGGTCACGAGGTCCGGTTGTTCGATACATGTCACCCGCAAATGAAGGAAGAGCACATCGCCCGTGCCGTGAGCGAAGAGAAGCCCGATGTCATCGGACTATCGTTCTTGTCAACAACATCCTATCCCGCAGCCCGCAGCATGGCCAAGGAGCTAAAAAAGGCCGCGCCCTCGACGCCTAATATTTTGGGTGGCGTATTCTCGACCATGAACGCCACGAAGATACTCGAGAATTGTGAGTACGTGGACTGCATCGGCAGGGGCGAGGGCGAAGAACTCTTCCCCGACTATCTTGCCAACCTGGCTAATCCCGGCGATGTCGCCGGGCTGGCGTGGCGGTCGGGAGACGAAATCATCGAAAACGCGCCGCGGCCGATCATCAAGGATCTCGATAAGTATCCTTACGCCGACCGCAAGAGCCTACCGATCGATTTTATTGAGGGGCTACCGCTCGATGTGCCCGCCGTCATGTCGCTAGACCGCTTTTGCACCATGCAGACCTCACGCGGTTGCCCTTTTACGTGTATCTATTGTGACATTCCCGCGTTGGCCGAAGGCAAGTGGCGCAGCCGGTCCTCCGAGCACGTACTCGGCGAGATGCAGCAATTGAATGACGACGGGTATCGTTCGATCTTCCTTACCGACGATCACTTCTTGCTCAAACCCAAGCGAATCAATGAAATTTGCCAAGGAATCATCGACCGCAAACTGGAATTTCATTGGGGCTGCGAAGGCCGCGTGGACTCGGTCGGCGTCAATCAGCTTCCGATCATGGTTGAGGGCAACTGCAATTTTCTTGCGTATGGTATCGAGGCGGGAACCCAAAAGGTGCTCGACCGGCTCAGCAAAAGACAAACACTGGAGCAGATCGATCACGCAGTGAGAGAAGCCAAACGGCACGGGATCGCGACGACCCACGGTTTCTTTCTGGTCGGCTCGCCCGGTGAAACCGAAGCGGATATTCTCGAAAGTTTTCGTTATGCAGCGCGGCTCGAGTTGGATACGTTTGGGTTCAATCGTCTCTGCGCCTACCGCGGTACACCGCTTTGGAAGGAGTACGTCGAACGCGGAATCATCGACGATGACCGCGACTGGTCCAAGTGGTTCAAGTGCTCGGACATCGATCCCACCGTCCTGCCCAGCGAGGTGGTCAACCGTGCGCGCAGCAAGGGATACATGTTGCTCTTCGCTCACCGGATCTTTCTCCGCCCTATTAAGACGTTCAAGCTTCTTCGCACGTTTGCCCGGTATATGAAAAAACGGGATATTCTCAAGCTGCTCTTGAGCCCGTTCCAAAAACGGCAGCTGACGGTGACCCCCCAGCTGCCCGCCCAAATGATCGACAAGGGCCTAACCGCCCCCATCCGTGGCAGTGCCGGAAGCGCAGCGCCTCCGTCCTGATCTTGTAGAGCCCGTCTGGCCTCGTAACCGGGCCGACCCCGTATTCCCCGCCATGATCTCTCTTGTCATGGGAGGAATGGTTCTACTAATGGTA
>CAYUDF010000206.1:0-5864 GCA_964443465.1 uncultured bacterium | reverse complement strand
TCTCGCGAATTGTTGCGGCGCCTGCCGCGGGCAGGAAGGCAAGCGGCAGAAGGGCGGTGGCAAACACGGGGATCGCTTCGGTCATCCACCACACGGCCATCCATACAGCAAGTGCGGCGGTGGCTTTGCCCGCGTGCGTGAAGACGGCCATATCACCTGCGCTGTCCGTATACCCGTCGGGTAGGACTACGTAAGCGATTGCCGCCAGCACGGGGCCGGCGGCCAGTCCGGTCCACTGGATCGTTTCCCGTTTGAAGGCCATGCAAAAACGTTAACAGAAACGGCCTGTTTTGTTGAACATTTGTTTGAAAGGCGGTCGTTACGTCTGGTCGACCTTGCGGGGTTCCTCGGCAACACGGATCCATCGCGCGCCCCGGCCCTTGCCACGAATCGCGATGGCGCCGGCATCGCGTAACTGGCGCAGCACCAGTTTGATCATATCGCGGCTGATATGCGGGCACTCTTCTTCGATTTCGGAGATCGCAAACGGACCGATCTTCCGCTCTACGGCCATGTGGATCTGTTCAGTTTTGGACAACTTTTTCGATCGGACTTCTCCAACGCGTTCCTCGAACTCCTGGTACGCGCGCAGCAGGATCCCCCAGAAATAGTCGATCCACGGATACGGATCGTGGGCGCCCTCATGCCATTTCTGCGAACTGGCCTTGAGGGCTTCGTAGTAAGTGACCTTGGAGTTTTCGATGATGCGTTCGAGGCTGATGTAGCGCCCCACCTGTACTTCGTCGTGATACAGGAGCAGTAATGTGAGCAACCGGGACATCCGGCCGTTTCCGTCGAGAAACGGATGGACGCACAGGAAATCGAGTACGGTGAGCGGCATCACGATTAACGGTTCGAGCTGGTACTGGTTCATCGCCAGGTCAAAACACCGGATCAGCTCTTCCATCGCATCCTCGGTTTCGGTCGCTTTGACCGGTTCGAATCGAATCTCCTTAATAGAGCCGTCGCCGTTGGTTTCGATAATCTTGTTGTCTGTCCGTTTCCAGCGTCCGCCTTCTTCGGGCAGGTAGCTGTACATTCTGGCGTGCAGCTGCTTGACGGTATGAATCGACAAAGCCATGTATTCTGATGATTCGTGGATCATTTCCAGCGCGTCGCGATAACCGGCAATCTCCTGCTCTGATCGGTCACGCGGACGGGTGTCTTCCAGCACCAGCGCGCGAAGGCGGTCCGGTGGCGCCGTCACGCCCTCGATCCGGTTGGACGATTCGCTCGATTCTATTCTGGCCACTCGGCGGAGAGAATCCAGTACATCTGGCGTCTGGCGCGCAAACAGGGCCTGCTTTCCCCGGTATTCGCCGATTTTTTTGAGAGAAGACGCCTGAGCTGGAGATAACCTTATGGATTCAATGTACTTAAGGTTGAGCGATCTCATATTCGTCCGCCTTGTTAAACGGTGAATCTGCCCGGTAATGGTGTAATTTCGTGCTTATTTTATACCATTTACCGATTGATTCCCCCTTTTTATCCGACTTAAGTCCCTTTGAGCTTCTCCGCCGGTATGAGCAGAGATCGGGCCAAGAAGGACTCGGTCACAATTGGGTAACGAATACCCCTAAATGGTGTAAAAAAGCCACAATATTACACCATTAACTGCCACTTTTACCCCATTATGCATTGATTTGCGCCTGTATCCCCTCTGACTCCACAATACTCGAGTAGTAGACTTGTAAGTCGTTATTATAAAATAAATAACATAGCAGGTGTTGGTTTTGGCCCACACCGAGAGAAATAACCCACACACCGGCTTGACGAATATCGGGTTTGGAGTCCTGATCGTTCCCACAGGCGGTCCATACGCCCCACAAACCGTGGCATATTGATTGCGTTATAGCACTTGGCCGTCGGAAAAAATAGGTCGGGGAGAGCCGACAAAACGCCGGTCACGGTCCGCCAGATCGTAATTATAAAAAAAATCTAAATCAGGCGGACGCCTTCTAGACCTTCAGGAATGTTCACTTACTAAATCAGCAACCGGTTAATTAAGACATCCCGTTTTGGGAACCACAGAAATGATTTAGACAACGAGTGAAACCTGCCTGATGCCTCCATAAAGGAGGACACAGTCATGACCGGTACACACCGAAACTCACTGTTTCCAACCCTTCTCTTAGCGGTTCTCACCATTCTTGTTTCCTGGACCGCTATTTCCACTGCACAAGAACCTTGTGAATACCCGCTGTTTTTGCAGGAAAACAGTGTTTCTGCCAACGTGCTGTTCGTTTTTGACAGCTCTGGCAGTATGAACGACGCCATCTATCACGATGCGTACGATCAGAACGCCACGTGGTCGGGACCGTTCGGTAACACAACGAAATACAGCGCGAACGCCCCCGGCCCGTACACGCCGTGGGATTTCAACAACGCCTGGACAGACACCGTATCTGCGTTCCTGGTAAACAGCGACCATGGGCAGAACGGCGGTTACTATGGTAACTATCTCAACTGGGTGTACTTTCACGCTACTCCGGAGCAACGTATCGCGATACCGATCGTGACGCGTATCCAGGTGGCCAAGGCGTCCGTGAACAACATCGTCCTTAATACAGAGAACATGCGTTTCGGTGTGATGCGATTCAACGGCGGCGACGGCGGCATTGTCATCGCCCCGATCGGCACCGACCCGGTTGATGTCACAAACGACGTCAATGCCATCGTCGGTGGCGGCTGGACGCCGCTGGCCGAGTCGCTCCTTGACGCATATTACTATTTGCACAATGACGCCAGCGCGATCGAATATGGTTGCCAGAAGACGTTTATCGTCGTTGTCACCGACGGTTTTCCGACGCAGGACCTGGACATTCCGTCCTGGATCGGCGACTACGACGGTGACGGCAACGAACCCGGTAACTGCACGAGCATTGGTGCGCTGGAGCCCAACAGCTCCAACTGCTCTGATTACCTCGACGACGTTGCGTTGTATCTGTTCAAAAACGATCTGCGCGACGATCTCGACGACGTCCAGAACGCGATCACCTACACGATCGGGTTCAGCATCGATTCCAATTTTCTCCAGGATGCCGCCGACAACGGCAACGGCCTGTATTTTACCGCCAACAACTCGGCGCAATTGCAGAACTCCCTGGGACACGTGTTCAGCGATATCCGCGCCAGGATCTCGTCCGGTTCGGCGGTAGCGGTTGTATCGTCGGAGAACGCCGAAAACAACACGCTGTACCGCACCAAGTTTCTTCCGTCGCGCTGGAAGGGTTATCTTGAAGCGTTTGCGCTGCCGTACGAAGACGGTGACCAGCCCCTGTGGGACGCCGGTTCGGAGCTTTCCGACAGGGACTGCGGTACCCGCGACATCTTCACCTCTGTTGACGGTTACACGATCCCGTTTGACGCCGGTTACAGCAGCGATCTGGCTCCTTATCTGGATGTTGCCATCGATACCGACGGAGACGGGGATGACGACGACTATGACTACGATTTCGCGTACGACATCGTAGAGTTCGTGCGCGGTACCGAAGTTCCGGGTTACCGCGACCGCCAGGGCTGGAAGCTGGGAGACATCGTCAGCTCCGCTCCTGTCGTGGTCGGTGACCCGAGGGGTTTCCACCAGTACAACGACTACATAATGTTCCGCGACGCCAACGAGGGCCGCGAGCGGGTCGTTTACGTCGGTTCAAATGACGGTATGCTCCACTGCTTCCGCGCTTCGGATGGTTACGAGATTTGGGCGTACGTACCGAACACTTGTCTCGACAGATTGAAATACCTGCTGGACACGGAGTACTGCCACCAGTACTTTGTCAACGCAACGCCCAGGGTGTTCGACGCTTACGTCGGCGGCTACTGGAGAACGGTACTTCTGTGCGGCCAGGGCGAAGGCGGCGACTCGTACTTCGCGCTGGACATCACGGATCCGTACGCGCCCCAACTGATGTGGGACGTATCCAACAGCGCCTATGGCGAAACCTGGTCGGACCCCGAAGTAGCCCGTGTGGAGGGTTATAACGATCCTGTCGTATTCTTTGGATCGGGTCCTGATGATCTAACCGGCGAAGCCCACCTGGTCGCGCTGGATCTGGCCACGGGTCAGGTTATCTGGTCCGATCTGCTCAGCACGACGACCGGTTTGAACATGGCCACCTCGCCGGTGACGCTCGACCACAACTTTGACGGTTATGCCGACCTGTTGTACGTCAGCGATCTCGCCGGCAACTTGTGGCGCGTCGAGCTCGGCAACTTTGGATGGTCCCGGAGCCTGGTATTCGATACCGATCAGCCCATCCAGGCGAGCCCGATCGTTACGTTTAACGAATTCGGTCACGTCATGCTGTACTTCGGTACCGGCCGGTATATCGATAACGCCGATATCAGCGATGTGTCTCCGCAGACGTTTTACTGCGTGATCGATAACCACTCCGGCACGTCTCTCGACCGTTACGACCTGCTGGATCAGACCAGTTATATTTCGACCGTGACGCCCGATCACCGGGGCTGGTACATCGACCTCGTTGAAGCGTCCGGCGAAAGAATCACCAAACCGGACGCCCTCGTGGCGGGAGTGGTATATTTCACCAGCTTCCAGCCCAACGCCGAGATATGCGGTGCCGGTGGCCGGTCCTTCCTGTACGCCGTTGATTTCAGGGACGGCTCCGCCCAGGACAACGTTGATGGCAGCGAAAACGACGTCACCGAGGACCGTGTCACGGACCTTGGATCCGGTATCGGTTCCGAACCGGTGTTTGACTTCGCGAACGAACAGATCATTGTCCAGCTCAACGATACCCGGATTTCCGTTATGGATGTCCAGATGGAAATACGACGCCTGATCGTCCGTTCGTGGCGTCAAATGTGGAACTAATTCAGGGGGGAAATAAAATGAAACACGTATGGAATACAATATCACTGTTACTGCTCGTTACTATGGTTTTTGCGATCGGTGCGGACGCACGCACACAGTTCAAGGCAAAGTTCTTTGAAAGAAAAGTGACGCCCCGTGGTGAGTTCAACGTCACCGCTCGTTACACCGGGTCTTTTTCAGGACGCACATATATCGGTGACCGACAGGTGTTAGTCCCGGCGGAAACTCCGGTATACCTAGTTGGAGAGGGCATCCAGGACACGGGTTATTTTGCAAGCGACCAGGTTGTTTATGTCAGCGGCACGCGTAAGAAAGGTAAGTCGGTCGTCTCGATGGTCGTAGTCCGACCTTCGGAAAGTGATCATGAATCCTCAAGTCCGAGGGTAGGTATTTACGCTATAGACACACCCCAGTGACGCGAGAATCACTGTATCACCTGCCCGCGAAAAAGGGCCGCCCGTTTGGGCGGCCCTTTTTTCGTGCACTGCTCAAACGCTCGTTTTACTTGAGAAGTACAGCCTTGCGGATTTCCCTGAAACTGTTCGATCGCATTTCGATGAAATAAACGCCCGATGCCACACGGGCCCCGTGATCATTGAGACTGTGCCAGTATACTTCCTGTACACCCGCCGGCCGTTCCTCGTTGACCAGGGTTCTCACCAGCTGCCCCGAAACGTCGTATATCCGAATGCTTACTTGCTGGCGTTCTTTCAGCGAGTAGCGGATCGACGTGGTCGGGTTGAACGGGTTCGGCGAATTCTGGAACAGCGCCGTTTTTGCCACCGGTGATTGACCGAGCCCGGTAGGATCCAGTACCAGGTTGGTGTAACCGGTCACCATCGGTACCGGGGCGGCCTTTCCGTGGGCGGCCCACGCGTTGTAGAAGTCGATACCCGCGCTGTTTGTTACGTTTTCGTCGCGCAGAAACTCGACGTATTCTTTGGTGGTTCCCTGGTAGTACAGGATCGCTTCAAAGAACACCGCTTCGGGGGGAAGCACGTATGTTGTTTCGTCCCAGTACTGGCCGTCG
>CAYUDF010000205.1:0-5868 GCA_964443465.1 uncultured bacterium | reverse complement strand
ACACCAGGCCGTAAACGATAAAGCTGGGTACGGGAAAAACGACGTTTTCGTCGTCGTTGACAAACGCGCGGACCAGCAGATCGATAATCTCATTGGTGCCGTTGCCAACCATAATTTCGTTGCGCGGCACGTCGTAATACTCCGAAAGCGCCGTCACCAGTTCCGGGCTGCCGGACAGCGGATAACGATTAGCTTCTCCGAGCGCCGCGTTTACCGATTCGACAATGTGAGAATGGGGGGGGGTGGGGTTTTCGTTCGACGAGAGCTTCGCGTAACCCTCTTCGTCCATACCCGGTTCGTAAACCATGATGTCCCGCAAGTGGGGTTTGACCAGTTTTACTATATCCATTTGAATCTACTCCTGTTTTGTCAGGCTATGAAGCCGATCCAGTTCATTTTTCGTCAGGGGTCTGACAGAACCCAGCGGCAGACTTCTGATCGATATCGGTCCGAAATTGGTTCGTTTCAGTTTGGTAATTTTGAGTCCGACGGCTTCGCACATATTTCTGACCTGCCGGTTGCGCCCCTCGGTCAGCGTGATCCTGAGGACGGTGCTTTTGTCGATTTGTTTGACAAGTGTGACCGCCGGTTTACCTCCTCGCCCGGGGTGTTTATCGTTCTTGTCGCATCCCGCCAATTTTCGAAGGCGCGCCAGTTTTATTTCGTTGTACCCGCCCCTCACCCGGACCAGGTAGGTTTTCGGAATTTCAAATCTCGGGTGGGTGAGGCGGTAACACAACAGTCCGTCATTGGTGATGAGCAAAGCCCCGGTCGTATTGACGTCCAGGCGTCCGACGGGAAACAGGCGCTTGCGGGCGCCGTACTTTCGGCAGAAATCGATAACGGTCGGGCGATTGTCGGGGTCCGATACGGTCGAAACGACACCGGTAGGTTTGTGCAGCAGCAATACGGTGGTACGCGCGGGCCGGTCCACCTTGAATCCATCGACGGACACAGTATTCACCCCCGGGATCACTTTTATCCCGGGCTGTTTGGCACGTTTTCCGTCTACGATTACTTTGCCGGCGGCAATCAGGACGTCGCAGGCTCTTCTCGATCCAATTCCCAGTTGCGCGAGAAAACGATTGAGGCGAACCGATTCCTTATCATTCATTTTTGTTTTCGGAATTGTTTTCCTCCGCTTCTGGATCTATCTCGGTCTCAACGGCCGGTTCAGTCTCTTCGATCTGAATGCGAAGCGGTGTGTTTTCTTCCCCTCCAAGCGGGCGATGGTAGGGCTCCTCGACCGCGGGTCCGATATTCGCAGCTGACGTAACGGCCGCCGTTTCATCGATGATTTCGTCTTTGGCCGTTGGCTCGTCAATGATGGGTTGCCGGTCCACAGGAGCAAGTACATCACTGTCGAGTGAGGGCTCTTCGTAGACAGACTCAGGCACATCTTCCAATGGCGCCAGATCTTCGTCTACGGCTTCGGCGAGCTGTGATTCGAGTTTCGTTGTCTCGTCCGGGGCGACCGTTTCAGCGACGGCGCTTTCCTCCCGCTCGAGCAGTGCTTCGAGTTCCTCCATGTTGGGAAGATCCTTCAGCGAATTCAGTCCGAGATATTCAAGAAACTCGTGTGTTGTTCCGTAGAGAAACGGGGCGCCAAGAACCTTGGCTTTACCCGTGATTTTGATGAGAGCCCGTTCCATCAGGTTGGTGACGACACCTCCACAGGCAACGCCGCGCACATTTTCGATCTCCGCCCGGGTAATCGGTTGTTTGTAGGCTATGATGGCCAAAGCCTCGAGGGCGGCTTTTGAGAGGCGCATTTTTCTGCGTCCGGTATATAACTTGGCGATGTACGGCGCATATTCCGCTCGACTGGAAAGCTGGTAACCGCCGCCTACCTTTTCGATCACGATACTCCACGCCTCGTCGGCCAGTTTTTTTCGCCAGTTTTCGATGGAAGCCTTGATCTCGGCCGCGGGTGTGTCATCCAGTATTGAGGATATCTTCCGCATGGTGAGTGGCTCGTCCGCCGAGAACAACAGCACAAATACTATGTTGTCGAGATTTCCGTTATCCATTGTCCCCTACCGTGTGTTCGTTGTCGGACGCCTTCACGTCAGTTTCCGTTTCCGGGGTTTCTTCCCCGATTGATGTTTCGCCGCCATCCGGAGCTGTGTCTTCCCAGTCTTCCGCGGATCCCATCGGCTGGCCGAAATTGTCGCCCCGGTAGAGCCATAATTGACCAAACGCGGACTCCTGGTTGAATTTTACCTGTGCGTGTTTGATCAACTCCAGAAGCGCCATCAGCGTGACGATCAGTTCCATTCTGCTGGCGCTTCCCGCGAACAGGTCCTTGAACAGCAACTGGTTGTCCTGCCGCAAAGCTTCGAGTACGACGATAATCTTTTCTTCAATCGTGTATTCCTCCAGCTCGATCTCCCGCACCTCGGCGGCTTCGAACTGGTGAACGATATCCTGGAAAGCCTTCATCAGCTGATAAAGACTGAGGTCAATGACAGGTTCCTCGCGGTAGGATTTTTCCACGTCGGGCACCGGCCGGCGGAAAACGTTGCGGCGCTCGCCTTCCAGCTCCTTGAACGCCTTTGCTGCTTCCACAATTTTTTTGTACTCGATCAGGCTGCGTACCAGTTCCGTCCGCGGATCTTCATCCTCGTCGCTATCTTTGCGCAACAACATCTGGGCCTTGATGCGCATCAGAGTGGCGGCCAGAACAAAAAATTCGCCGGCCAGATCGATCTCCATCTGTTCCATCAGATCGAGATAACCGATGTACTCCTTTGTGATCCGCGCAATCGGGATGTCGTAGATATCCAGGTTGTCGCGCCGAATGAGGTAAAGAATAACCCCCAGCGGCGCCCGGATACCTTCGAGCTGTGTTTTATATCCATCTGCCCTGGACTCAGCCAATGTGCATTTTCTCCCGTACGATTTCCATGGTTTCCACTGCCCTCAACCTGGCTTTTTTGTCCCCCTCCGCCAAGATCTCTTCTACGGTATCCGGTCTGGCTTCAAGAGCGCTGCGTTTTTCGCGAAGCGGAGCCAGGTATTCCGCGATCGCTTCGCCGGCGCGCCGTTTGCAGTCCACGCAGCCGAGTGACGCCGACGTGCACCCTTCGTGGATTTCGGCGGCGTTGTCCGGTGAAAACTTGTTCCAGTACGTATAGACCAGGCAAACCTCGGGTGTCCCGGGGTCGTCGCGCCGTTTTCTTTGCGGATCGGTGAACGCCGATTTCATCTTGCGGTTGATTTCGTCGGGCGAATCGGCGAGCTCAATCGTGTTGCCCAGTGACTTGCTCATCCGTTTTCCGTCCGGTCCGGGAAACCGGCCAAATTTGGTCAACATTCCTTCGGGGACGGGAAACAGCTTTCCGAACAGCCTGTTGTATTTACGCGCAATTTCACGCGTGATTTCGATATGCGGCAGTTGGTCTTCGCCAACGGGCACCGCGTGCGCGCGATAAATGAGGATGTCCGAGGCCTGCAGGACCGGATATCCCAGGTGCCCGTAGCTGATACCCTCTTCCGTTTCCATGTTAAGGTCCCGAATCTGTTCCTTGAGCGACGGGTTGCGCTCCAGCCGCGACTGCGTGATAAGCATCGCGAACAGCAGGTTGAGTTCGGCGTGTTCCTTGATGTGTGACTGCACGAAGATAGTCGATATTTCCGGGTCAAGACCGGCGCTCAACCAGTCGAGGATCATGTCCCGTGTGTTCACTGGAATGTTTTGTGTGTGATCGACGTCGGTCGTTAACACATGCCAGTCCGCTACCATGAAATAGCATTTGCAGGATTCCTGCAGCGCAACCCAGTTTTCGAGGGCGCCGGTGTAGTTGCCAAGGTGCAACCGCCCCGTCGGACGGTTGCCGCTCAGAATGATTTTCTTACCCGCGGGGGGTTTGTTTGACGGTGCGTTCATATAATGTATTTGGTCTCGTCAGTTTCCTGGTAGTTGCTGTTGAAACGCGAAGATTCGAGAAAAAGACCGGAATCAACGCCGATTCTATGCGGTGGCACGCGCACTGTCAAGGTCGGACGTTTCGGCGCTCAGGAGCCCCCGCGGGGGTGAAACGCCTTGTGTACTTCGATGATGTGCCGGGTGTCCACGCTGGTATAAATCTGCGTGGTGGAAATATCAGAGTGCCCGAGCAGTTCCTGGACGTACCGCAACTCCGCTCCGCCCTGTAACAGGTGGGTGGCAAAACAGTGACGCAGAATGTGCGGGCTTATACCCACGGGGATACCGGCCTCCACCGCGTAGGCCCGAAGTTTTTTGTAAAAACCGATCCTGGACAACGGGGCTCCCCTTAGATTGAGAAAAACATTGCTCGTCACGACCGGTCCAGCCAGGTGCGGCCGGCCACGGCTGATATAGCGATCCAGTTCCCGGGCGGCGTGCGAACCGTATGGCACCACGCGCTGCTTGCCCCCCTTGCCACGAACGACCAGCAGCCGCTCCCCGTCCACAAAAGCCTCCTGTGTCAGGCCACATAACTCGCTGACGCGAAGTCCCGATCCGTAACAGATCTCCAGCATGGCGCGGTCGCGCATTCCCAGCGGAGTTTTGATGTCCGGTTGGTCCAGGAGCGACTCGACCTGGCTTATCGTGAGGACACGCGGAATTCTTTTTCCGCGCTTCGGACCGGTGATATCAGCACCGATACCCGATTTGAGCAGCCCTTCGCGCTGCAGAAAAAGATGAAACTGTCGGATAGCGCTGATCGTGCGCGCCCTGGAGGACGCCTTCAGCCCCGCCCTCGAGAGACGGGCGAGGTGGTATTCCACGGATTCGTCTTCGATGCTTCCGGTTTTGTGGACACCGAGTCCATCCAGCGTATCCAGGTAATTTCTCAGGTCCCGGCTGTACGCCTGAATCGTATTCGGCGCCAGCCCCTTTTCTATGACGAGATAGTCCAGGAACGCGTCGAGTGCTGTATCTAGTGCGTTTTCTTTCACTTTTGCTTGACTAGAGAGAATCCAGATAGTATCTTCGAGCGATCATTATTGAGGAGGAATACTGAATGCCACAACATAAATCCTGCAAAAAACGGGTTAAAACCAGTCTGAAAAGCCAGATGCGCAACCGCTCGGGTAAGAGTACCCTAAGGCTCGCACTGCGTAAATACCGGGAAATGACCGATGAGAACAAGGCGGAAGCCTATCCGCAGATCCAGTCTCTTCTGGACAAGGCATCCGGAAAGGGGTTTATCCCCCGGAACCGGGCGGCCCGGCTCAAATCTAGGCTGATGCCCTGACGAACCGTTTTTCGGATTATCGAATAATAAAAGCCCCGGTTTAACCGGGGCTTTTTGTTGTCCGGGCGGATCCCCGGCTGTGGAATCTCACCTGTCACTCATAAAACTCCCTGACAAGATCGATCACCTTGTCCACCGGTACGAGGTCTTTCCGGTCTTCGGCGCGAAAATACACCTCGGCGTTTCCGTTCTTCAGGTTTCTTTCTCCCATCGTGATGCGGATGGGTACACCCAGCAGCTCGGAATCCATGAATTTTGGACCGGGTCGCAGGTCGCGGTCGTCGAACAGTGAGTCAAACCCGGCTTCGGTGAGCTGGTTGTACAATTCCTCCGCCGGCGGTACGGCGTCAAAATTGGCGGTGCTCACGGGCAGCACAATGGTGTGGAACGGCGTCAGCGATTTGGGCCAGACGATTCCCTTGTCGTCGTGATGCTGTTCGATCGCCGCGGCAACAGCACGGGACACGCCGAAACCGTAACAACCCATGATGTAGTGGTTTGCCCTGCCCTCGTTATCCAGGAAGGTGGCATTCATGCTGGTGCTGTACTTGGTATCCAGCTTGAATATGTGTCCCAGTTCGGAGCCGCGTTTTACGTACAATCTCTTGTCGCCGCAGGCCTTGCACCAGTCACCTTCCAGCAC